>DIJY01000136.1 GCA_002421405.1 Caryophanales bacterium UBA5632
TATCACCGCTTCAATTATATAAAAAACGCCTGTATTTAACAAGAAATATGATAAAATAGTATTTGGTTTGAAATGAGGATGATTTTTATGTACGAGAGAATTTTGGTTCGCTACGGTGAATTGACATTAAAAGGAAAAAACAAACATTTATTCGTTGCGAAAGTTGTCGAACTGATTAGATCAAAGCTCATAGGCCTTGATGTCACAATTGATAAACGTCATGATCGTCTTTTTATTGAACTTAATCACGAATCAGAAGTTGAAGTCATAAAACGCCTTAACCGCGTCTCGGGTCTTCATTCTTATAGCTTAATAACGAAATGCAATGTAGATATTGATGAAATTGCACTTAAAGCAATTGAAATTCTTCAATCGAAAACAAAAGATCAAGTGATTACTTTCAAGGTGGAAACCAAAAGAGCTGATAAATCTTATCCACTCACGAGTCAACAACTATCTCCCAAAATCGCTTCTAAAATATTGAGAACCCTTCCTAATTTAAAAGTGGATGTTCACAATCCCGAATTGACATTATACGTTGAGGTTAGGGAAGATGGAGCCTATCTCTATATTGACCAAATCAAAGGCATGGGCGGCTATCCGGTCGGCATTGGTGGAAAAGCGCTTCTAATGTTGTCGGGAGGAATTGATTCTCCAGTAGCGGGTTATCTCGCGATGAAACAAGGGATTGAAATTGAATGCGTTCATTTTGAATCCACGCCGATGACCGCCATTGAATCTGTTCAAAAGACAATTGATTTAGTAGAACGGTTATCCATATTCGCACCTCATAACAAAATCAAACTACATTTGGTTCCGTTTGAGCCTATTCATGCTAAAATCATGGCTACGATTCCTGAAAGTTATTTAGTGACGATCATGCGAAGAATGATGTACCGCATCGCGGCGGAACTATTAAAGAAAAATAAAGCCCTCGCTATCGTCAATGGTGAATCCATCGGACAAGTCGCCTCACAAACACTCGAAAGCATGGCTTGTGCAACAGAAGTAACGAACGCTTTAATTATTCGACCGTTAGCGACTTATGATAAAATGGATATCATGTCAATCGCAAGAACCATTGAAACCCTTGATATTTCCAATCGACCTTTTGAGGATTGCTGTACCATCTATCTACCCAATAATCCGACGATTCGTCCGAGTTTAAAACTAGCTTTAAGCTTTGAAAAATTATTTCCTTATTCAGAAATGATCACTCAAGCTGTCAATAAAACAATCACCATTCAAGTATCGGCATATGACCATACCGATATTCTCGGGAAAGGCTTAACTGTGGAGGAATGCTTTGAATGAAAACCCTTGTGACGAAGCGATTGATTTTAAGAGATTGGCATCTCAAAGATGCCTTTGATTTATTTGAATACGCTAAGTTACCCACCGTGGGTCCGAATGCTGGATGGAACCCTCATCTATGCATTGAGGAATCACAAGTTATCATCAAACGGTTCATCGAACAAAATGATACATGGGCCGTTGAACTCACTTCTGAAGCAAAAGTCATTGGATCCATTGGACTTCATAAGCGAACGGATTTAACCGGTAATTTTGTGACAGAACTGGGATATGTATTATCCACACCTTATGAAGGCAATGGCTATATGACGGAAGCAGTCAAGGCGGTAATTGCCTATGCTTTTGAAGAGTTAAACGTTCCTCTGATTAAGGTATATCACTTTATTGGCAATACAAAATCAGAACGCGTTATTCAAAAATGTGGTTTTATATTTGATCAAAGACTGATATATAAAACCGTTGCGAACGGTGAAAAACCATCAAAGAGTTATCACTTGGATTTCCAAGAATACATAAAATTGAAAGGAAGAGAACAATGAGAGATACATGGAATTTAGAAAAATTGTATCAAAGTTTTGAAGATCCAACTTTTACAAAAGATTTTAATCGTTTTTTAGAAGTCATCAAAGAGTACAATGCTTTTAGTCCAAAATTTTCAAATTACGAGTCAAAAAAACAAACTTTAATCGATTTTTTAAAGTTGAATATCGAGTTTTCGCTTTTAACCGATAAACTCTATCATTTTGCTTCACTCAATCAAGCTACAGATTCAACGAATCAAACCGCAATCAAATATATCACGACCTTTCAAATGAGTTTTTCGGAACTCGCAGCCACGGAGACACAGTATAAAAAATGGCTGAGAGATTTTCCAGCGATTGATGAAACAATCGATACGGATCCACTTTTAATAGAACACCGCTTTCATATTAAAGAAATCATTCAAAACGCAAAATACATGTTGGATGAAAAAACCGAAATCTTGATTTCAAAACTTCGACAATCAGGATCTTCCTCATGGGGAAGATTACAATCACTGCTCACCTCAACGTTAGCGGTCACCTATGAAGGTAAAGAAATTACATTATCAGAGGTTCGCAATTTAGCATATCATCATGACGCTGAAACCAGAAAAAAAGCCTATGAAGCCGAATTAGCCGCTTATAAAGCCGTTGAAAAGCCACTTGCCTTCGCTTTAAATGGCATCAAAGGCGAAGTCAATACCATCAGCGAATTTCGTGGCTATGAATCGCCGCTTGATCAAGCATTGGTGCTATCAAGAATGCAAAAATCTACCCTCGATGCCATGCTTTCAGTCATGACCGAATATTTGCCAATGTTTCGACAATATCTCAAACGTAAAGCCGAATTGCTAGGTCACAAAAATGGATTACCATTTTATGATTTATTCGCTCCGGTAGGAAACATTACAACCACTTATTCGATTGAAGAAGCGAATGCTTATATTTTAAAGAATTTCAAAACGTTCAATCAAAGGCTTCATGCAATGGCTTTTAAAGCATTTAATGAAGGATGGGTCGACTATACACCGAAAAAAGGAAAAGTAGGCGGGGCTTTTTGTGCCAATATCGTTTCTTTAAAAGAAAGCAGAGTCTTAACAAACTTCACAGGTGCTTTTGGTGATATTATTACTTTGGCTCACGAACTCGGCCATGCCTATCACGGCGAAGCCATCTTTAAAGAGTCGCCGCTCAATAGCGATTATACGATGCCAGTCGCTGAAACAGCTTCAACATTCTGTGAGACAATCGTCAATAAAGCTGCCTTAAAAGATGCGAAAAATGAAGAAGAGAAAATCTATTTACTAGAATCATCGATTCAAGATTATACCCAAGTTATCGTTGATATCATGAGTCGTTTCATTTTCGAAAAATCTGTATTTGAAGGTAGAAAGAAAACGGTCTTCGATGAAAATGAGTTAAAAACAATGATGATTGATGCCCAAAAACAAACGTATGGCGATGGATTAGATGAATTATTCCTTCATCCTTATATGTGGGCCTGCAAGGGACACTATTATAGCGGTGGTTTAAGTTATTATAACTTCCCCTATGCCTTTGGTCTTTTGTTTGCGAAAGGTTTATATGCAAGATACCTCCAAGATAAACAAGCATTTGTGAATATCTATGATGATTTATTAGCCGCCACGGGTCAAACGACGGTTGAAAACGTCGCGAAATTAGCAGGTATTGATGTCACGAAGCCTGATTTCTGGAAAGATTCATTAGAAATCATAAAAGAAGACATTGATTTATTCTTGAAATTAACTGAATCCTAATCACCTCGCCTAGATGATTTTTCATTTAGGCTTTTTTTACCAACAAAACCATCAGTGCAATTGTTTATATAGTGTCAAAGAAAAACGGAGGGTTTTATATGAAAAAATTATTATTTTCTCTACTCACCATCATTCTAGCTGTCACTTTATTTGCTTGTCAGCAACAAACCACAAAAAAAGTGAACTTGCCAGAGATTAGTTCTGTCAATAATTTCTCAAGTTACGATGATTTAAAACAATATCTTGATCAGTTTTATGAAAAGAACAATGGCTATTATACCCTCAAAGGTGGACTCCGATTTTTCTCATCGGACATGATGTTAGATTCCGTCGCCGAAAGTGGAACGTATAATGTTACAAATACAACGACTTCGTCCAACAATTACAGTCAAACAAATACACAAGTTGAGGGTGTCGATGAATCGGACAGTGTCATTACAGATGGAGATTATATATATATTGTATCGATGGGAAGATTTGTTTTAATTGATGCCGATACCCTTCAAATTCTATACACCTATACCGAAGAAGATTTGAGTATTGACCGGATGTATATCAGTGGAAACCGTGTTGTATTATTAGGGACACAATATACTTACAATCCGATTGAAGATTCTGATGAAAAGGACGGGACAGATTACTATTATTACCGCTATTGGTATCAATATGGTGTTAAAGTTGTCATTTTAGATTTAGAAGATAAGGCAAACATTGAAGTCGCAAAAGAATTGTATTTTGATCAATCCTATTTGACAGAAAGTCGAATGATAGATGGACAACTTTATTTGATTATGAATAATTACTTTGTCAATTATGGCTACATGGAAGACAGTTTCATTCCACTTTATCAAGACTCAACCATCTCTAATAATGATATCGCATTACCTGCTGAAAATATCTACTATATGCCAAATGATAATTATTCTATTTCTTACCTTATGATTGCTTCACTCAATATTTTTGATGAAGAAGCAGCACAAGTCGATGCTTATATTGGTTCTTCTTATCAAATCTATATGAGTACTAATAATCTTTATTCCGTTGTTTATCGTTCCGAGTTCGATGAAGAAACTGGTTATTATATTTCTAATACTTTCGTTCTTCGTTTCGAAATTGTTGAAGGTAAATTAGTTTATCAAGCTATGGGTGCCGTTCAAGGATCGCCCTTAAACCAATTCTCAATGGATGAATACGATGGAACCTTTAGGATTGCGACCACTGATTGGTCTTGGAATAACAGTTCACAAACGATTATCAATCAACTCTTTATCTTGGATGCAACATCGATTGATGAAATGGAATTTATTTCTGTCTTAGGAGGACTCGGAAAACCGGGAGAAAGAATTTATTCTGTCAGATTTTCAGGGGCAACCGCTTATGTTGTTACTTTCATCCAAACTGATCCGCTTTATAAAATCGATTTATCCAATCCGTTAGAACCAAAAGTCGTCGGAGAACTTCATGAAAATGGTGTGAGCGATTATCTCCATCAGATGAATGATGATTTATTAATTGGCGTAGGCAGACAAGCGAATGATAACGGAAACTTCACCGGCGTTAAAATCAGTTTATATGATACGACTGGTGATAATCCCGAAAATATTGAAACTTACCTCATTGGCGGTTCATACAGTTATACGCCAGTGACTTATGATCACAAGATGTTTGTATATTATCAACCAGAGGGTGCTGATTATTGGTACGTTGCCATTCCAGTTTTCGAATATGATGTGATTGTTGGAACTTATGAATATCGATATGTACAGAATTTATATGTGTTTAAAATCACATTTGCTGGTGATTTAGAACTCGCAGCTAAACTGCCAGTTTTCAATCAAAATCAGTATTATGAGGACTACTACTACGATTATTTACTAAGAGGTCTATTCATCAATGATTACGTTTATTCCATCTCTTATCGTATGATTAGAAAATATGACATTTTAGATGGATTTAAACAAGTCGGGTCACTTGAATTTGTCCCAGAAATATAGTTTTTAATTATATAATTAATGAATCACTCTTTCGAGGGTGATTTTTTAATAATAAACTAAACTATGAAAAATTATAACTAATGTTCATTTTCTTTGTAGAAACGCTTTATTTTTATAACCAAGAGTGCTATAGTAAAAATATACTTTAAAGTATTACGAGCAAGACAATAAAATAAGGGGAGGATTTTTATGAAGAAACGAATTTTATTGATTCTGTTTATGTTCCTGACAACCTTTGCGCTTGCAGGATGTGATTGGTTCGGACCACAAACAACACCGACAACCACAGCATCAGATACGGTAACAACTTCGACGACTACAGATGGTTCAACAACAACGACTACTTCAGGAACGGCAACAACGACAACTTCAGGAACGACAACCACGACGACATCAGGAACAACGACGACCACCACGACAACCACAGCCGCTCCTGGGACAGCCACAATCGCTTTTGAAGAAAACGGTGGTAGCACAGTCACTAATATTACGCAAACAACCGGTACGGCTGTTTCAGCACCTGTTGCGCCATCAAGAACTGGATATACATTTATTGGATGGTATTCAAATACTGAATTAACGATGCCATATACCTTTACTGTCATGCCTACAAATAGCATTACAGTCTATGCAAAATGGCAAGCCATTACTTACACCGTCAATTTCTATAATGATGAAGGTGAAATAATCGCAACGCAAACTGTTCCATTTGGCTCTGGCGCTACACCTCCAGAAGCTCCCTACAAGGCTGGATTTGTCTTTAGTGGATGGGACACCGCTTTTAGCAACATTACGGGCAACGTTAATGTTCACCCCATTTATGAGGGACATTATCAATTACTAGTTGATATGATTATCTCAATGTCTGGAGATGAAGAGCCTGGTCCAAAAGAAATTGATCAAATCATCAGTATGTTAATGTTTGTTTCTGGTATGGAAACAGAAGAAGAAACTTACTTAATGATGGTTGAAGTCATGGCGATGGTTGAAGTGCTTCCAACGTTTACGACTTTAGCAGAATTCCAATCTTGGTTCGCGGCTTTATCAGTACAAGGATATGACAAAGATCGAATCGTCGATATACTTGTTTCTGTGGTATTGATCGTTATCGACCAAGAATCAAAACGATTTGATTTACAAGATTATTTAGATAATATCGCTTACTTTGAAGGCCTACTCGCAACTGCTAATGCAGATATACTCCAACTGAAAACAGCGGCTCACAATTATTGTATTACCCTGCCACCAGCCGATGCGGTTCTATGCAATGCATACATTGATGCCGAAATAGCTGCCTCAGAAATGAATCGAGCTTATAATGAAAAATTATGGAATGAGGTCGATGAACTATGGGGAAATCAGTTTGAATGGTACACTTACTATGAATTGGAAAATACGTTATATCAATATTACAATTATTTGTATGACTATGAAGATCCTGAT
>DIJY01000019.1:0-4907 GCA_002421405.1 Caryophanales bacterium UBA5632
TGCGATCCCGCTGCGCTTCCCGCAAGAATAAAATCAGTATTTTTTGAAACTGATGATGATACTTTACCACCCATATCTTCAATGACTTTCGCAGCTTCGTTTCTTGAAAAACCATTTAAAGACCCCGTTAAAACAATCGTTTTTCCAGTGAAGGCCGTAAGACCGCCTTTTGAAGAGGAGCGATACTCCATATTTAAACCCATGTTTCTCAAATCAGTCATGAGTTGACGATTCATTTCATCTTTAAAGTACGAAACCAAACTCAACGCAATTGCTTCACCAATATCATCAATTTCAACGAGGCTTTCAACGGTTGTTTGTTGTAATAAATCAATCGTTGTATGATGTTTTGCCAAAGTTTTTGCTATTTTTTGACCAACATGCCTAATTCCTAGTCCAAATAAGAGTTTATCTAAATTATTATTCTTACTCGTTTCGATTGCTTGAAGTAAATTATCGATGCTTTTTTGACCAAAACCTTCTTTACTCATTAACTCCAAACGATAGTCCTTCAATCTAAAGATATCTGCAATCGTCGATAAATAACCATCGTTGAATAATTCGGTAACGACTTTTTCACCCAATCCTTCAATGTTATAAGCGTCTCTTGAGGCAAAATGAATTAGTCCTTCTATTTTTTTTGCATCGCAATTTGGATTTAAACAATAATGGTCAGCTTCGCCAGGCTTTCTGACAAGTAAAGAATTACATTTTGGACAATGAGTTATCATCGCAAACGGTAATTCATGACCCGTTCTTCTTTCAGGAATTGTTTTAACAACTTCAGGAATGATTTCACCCGCTTTTCGGATAATGACATCATCACCAATTCGAATATCTTTGTCAATGCAGTAATCTTCGTTATGAAGTGTCGCTCTTCGAACAACCGAACCTGAAACTAACACCGGATCGAGTTCCGCAACGGGAGTAATGACGCCAGTTCTTCCGATTTGGAACGTGATAGCATTTAAATGCGTTATTACTTCTTCGGCTGGAAATTTATAGGCAGTTGCCCATTTCGGTGATTTAACTGTATAACCAATCTTTGGATAAAGCATTAATTCATTCACTTTTATGACAACCCCGTCGATTTCATAAGGCAAATCATGTCTGATGGTTGCGATATGATTAATATATTCAATCACATCTTCAATTGATGAACATTCTTTTGTTAAGGGATTGACTTTAAATCCAAATTCTTTGAGTAATTGTAACGCCTCGCTGTGAAGAGGCTTCATATCTCGATTCATCAAATAATAGATGAACGCATCCAATTTTCGCTTTCCCACAACTTTTGAATCAAGTTGTCTTAAAGTTCCGGCGGCGGCGTTTCTTGGATTTTTAAACGGTTCTTCACCTAGATCTATTCTCTCAGCATTCGCATCTTCAAAGGCTTTTTTACTCATATAAACTTCGCCTCGGACTTCAAGTGGTTTTTGATACGGAATCGAAAGAGGAATAGACTTGATTGTTTTTACGTTTTCAGTCACATCTTCACCAATGACGCCGTCACCTCTCGTAGCGGCTAATTTTAATATTCCGTTTTCATAATGTAACGCTACTGAAAGACCGTCGATTTTTAGTTCGGCGACATAATGAAATATCGATACTTCTTTTCTAATTTTTGCATCAAAATCTCGCAAATCTTCCTCGTTAAAAACATTACTTAAGGATAACATTTGTGATTTATGTTCAACTTTTAGAAATTTATCAATCGCAATTCCGCCAACTCTTTTTGTTGGCGAATCCTCAGTTGCTAAAGCAGGATACTCTTTTTCGATGAGGATTAGTTCGTTGAGCAACCGATCGAATTCTTGATCTGAAACTGATGGGTTATTCAATACATAATATTCATGATTATAACGGTTTATTAAACTTTTAATTTCATCAATACGATCTTTTATATTCATGAGTTCACCTATATTTTTTGAATACTTGGATGATCTTTCATTAACACTTTGATTCCGTATTCGGCCTTAAATGCAATGGTCGCTTTATCTTTGTCTATCATGACGACAATGCCTTCACCAAAAGTGATGTGTTTAACTTTATCGCCAATTGAAAACTGGTTTCTTGTCGGAGTGTAGGTTGGCATCGCAACTGGTTCGTTCACAGGTTTATTCACGCGGCTTGGCATCCCAGAGAAAGCGTGTTGCCGTTTCATGATTCCTTGATGATCAATCAAATCTTCGGAGATTTCACCTAAAAATTCTGAATCAGGATTTGATTGATAATGACCATACATAAATCTTGCTTTCGAATTCGTAATATAAACATGTTCTTTTGCTCGAGTTAATCCCACATAAAACAAACGGCGTTCTTCTTCAACATCATTTCTTTCAAGCAAACTTTGAGATGATGGAAACAGCGTTTGTTCAAAACATGTTAAGAATATTACTTTGAATTCCAATCCTTTCGCAGAATGCATCGTCATTAAAGATACATACTCATCATTTTCTAATAAATCTTCTGCCTCGGCCCTTAATGCCAATTCATTCAAAATACTGACTAAAATATCGTAATTTTTATTTGAATCGAATTCTTTGATTTTTTCAAGAATGATTGTCTTAAACTCTTGAATGTTTTCAATTCGACGCTCCGCTTCAAGCATCTTTTCACCGGTTAAGGCTTCCTTTTGTAATGCACCAATATATCCGCTATTTTTAAGTAAATTCTCATAAGTAACCAAGAGATTTACATTCTCGATATCTTCGTAAAGTTGATCAATCATCGCTTTAAATTCTTGAAGTTTTAAAGCGGTTGACTTACCGACAAGAAAGTCAACACCTTGATCGATACAATCCATTATTTTCAATTGATGTTCTTTGGCGTATTCGCTAATCTTTTCAAAACTTGTTTGGCCAATCCCACGCTTAGGTTCGTTGTAAACTCGGGCAAACGCATAGTCATCGCCGCGATTAACAATTAACCGTAAATAGGAAATAACATCTTTTATTTCTTTACGTTTGTAGAACGAAATGTTACCGATAACTTTATAAGGGATATTGTATTTTAATAAAACATCCTCAAATTTACGACTCATAGCATTGTTTCGATATAGAACTGCCATATCACGATAATTAATACCGCTCTTATTGAATTGTTTAACGCGATTATATACATAATAGGCTTCTTCATCATCATTTTCGGCTTTATAATGGATGATTTTTTCACCTTGACCTAGTTCGCTAAATAAATCTTTCGGAATCCGGTTTCGATTGTTTTTAATCACCGAATTCGCAGCGTCAAGAATCGTCTTTTTTGAACGATAATTTTGATTCAAAATAATCTTGTGATAATCTGGAAAATCACGCATAAATTTTCTTATATTTTGGATGTTTGCACCACGAAATGCATAAATGCTCTGATCTTCATCGCCGACGATAAATAAGTTTTTATGTTTTTGAGCAAGCAAATAAACAATATCATATTGTAAATCGTTTGTATCTTGAAATTCATCCACTAAAATATATTCAAACCAGCTTTGATATTTCTTTAATACTTCAGGGTATCCTTTAAATAGTTTGATAATCAATACTAAAAGGTCTTGAAAATCAACAAGGTTGTTCTTCTTCAAAAAAGTTTGATATTCTTCAAACACTTCACTCAATACTTTCTTAAAAGGTTGTGTTTGAATTTCAAGCACAATTGGATCAGCTTTCGCTGCTTCAACAAGGTTCGCTAAAGCTTTGGGATTATATTGTTTTGGATCATAATTTAAATCTTTTAAGATGTTCTTAGTGATGATGACACTATCGTCATCATCAATAATTTGAAAATTATTTTCATATCCCAAATGGTGAATATCGTTTCTAAGAATCTTCGCTCCCATCGCATGAAACGTAGAAATCCATATTCCTTTTAAGGGTAGATTGATTAGTTTAAAAACTCGAGACTTCATTTCTTCTGCGGCGCGATTTGTAAATGTAATTGCTAAAATTCGATTCGCTGGAATACCGATTTCATCAATCAAATAAGCCACTCGATTTGTTAATACCCTGGTTTTTCCAGAACCAGCTCCTGCAACCGCCATAACAGGACCAGAAACGATGCGAACGGCTTCGGCTTGTTGCGGATTTAAATTGTCGAATAATTTAGAAGCCATTGTATCACCCATGAATATTATAACATAATATTCCATTATTTGGGCCGATTTCTTGGAGATAAATCAAAAAAAAGACGGAATTTTTACCGTCTTTTGATCAGCTTATTTCTTATTAATTTTGATGTCTTGAATCAAGCGAATAACCCAAATTACTATGAAATAAATGGCTAAGATAAACAATAATGTTAGTACAGCTATAAAGACAATTGCTTGCCATTTTTCCCAAATGGTATTAATCTCTGTATCAAAATTGATTAGAATCAAAATATTGGCTAAAATTCCGATGACCGTAGCGATTGCTAATAAAACAAATCCCGCTACATTTATAATGTGTTTTCTCATACCTATTTGTAACTTGATTTTAATTCAACGGTGCGGTTGAAAACCAAGTTTCCTTTTTTTGTATCATAGTCTGCAGAGAAATAACCGGTTCGAACAAATTGAAATTTTTCTTCAGGTAATGTATCTTTTAATGAAAATTCCACGAATCCATGAAGGGTATTCCAAGAATTGGGATTTAAACGGTCTTCTAATTTACGATCGCCATCACTATCAACCATCAACGGTTCAAATAAATTGAACTTTGCCGGAATAGCGGTTGAAGCTTCTACGAAATGAATATTTCCATTTGGTTTTCTAGCATTAAAACCAGATCCTGAACGTGTTTCTGGGTCATAAGTACAATGTAATTCTTTGATTGAACCATCCGTGTTACGAATCACTTCTTCACATTTAACAAAATAAGCATGCATTAATCGAACTTCTAATCCAAGCCCAAGTCGTTTCCATCCTTTTTCGGGAG
>DIJY01000019.1:4935-24072 GCA_002421405.1 Caryophanales bacterium UBA5632
GCAATCATTCTTACTCCTAAGGCTTCGTTTTCATTATTATTAGGACATTCAAGATATTCAATTTTATTTTCAGGATAATTTGTTATTACAACTTTCAATGGATTTAAGACCGCGTTGACGCGTTTGTTTATTAATTTCAAATCATCTCTCAATGAATTTTCTAACATTTCNNCTTGAGACGGTCGAATTGATTCTTGATAATCCGGTGGATAAAACAAAGTTACGAATCGCAGAGGGAGTATATCCTCTTCTCCGAAGGCCAACAAGTGTTGGCATTCTTGGGTCATCATATCCTTTGACTAACTTTGCGTCAACCAGTTGTTTTAAATACCGTTTAGACATGATTGTATTTGTAATATTTAAACGACCAAATTCATATTGATGGGGTATATGTGGCATTTCACATTTTTCAACAAACCAATCATATAAAACCCGATGATCAACATATTCAAGTGAGCATAAAGAATGCGTAATGCCTTCAATTGCATCTTGAAGTGGGTGAGCAAAGTCATACATCGGGTAAATACACCACTTATCACCGGTATTATGATGATTAATATGGATGATTCGGTAAATAACCGGATCACGCATATTGATATTAGGGCTCGCCATATCAATTTTAGCCCGAAGTGTTTTCTCACCATCTTTGTACTTACCTTCACGCATGTCATTGAACAATTTAAGATTTTCATCAATAGATCTATTTCGATTTGGTGAATCGGTTCCCGGCGAATTTAAAGTACCACGGTGTTTAGACATATCTTCTGCGTTTAAATCACAGACATACGCTAATCCTTTTTTGATTAACATGAGCGCTCTTGAATACGACTCTTCAAAATAATCAGATCCAAAGAGGACTTTAGCTGGATGATACCCTAACCATTCGATATCACCTTTAATCGCTTCAACAAACATGGCGTCTTCTTTAACGGGATTTGTATCATCAAAACGTAGATTTGTTTTCCCTCCGAACATGTTTGCGAGTTCAAAATTGGTGATGATGGCTCTCGCATGACCAATGTGAAGATAAGCGTTTGGCTCGGGCGGAAAACGCGTCATGATTTCCGTAACTTTTCCATTTGCTAAATCATCTTCCATGATGGTTTTAATAAAATTCGATGACATATCCATAATTTATTCCTCCTAAAACCTATTTGAGAACAAGCCGAGAATCGGCATTCAAGTAAAAATCTGATGGTGTATGTGTTTTTTGATATTTAAAATAACCGGCAGCCGCAATCATCGCTGCATTATCAGTACAATATTGCATTGCTGGAAAATAAACAGGAACGAAAGTGATTCGTTCAAGCATTTTGGCTCTTAATCCACGATTTGCTGCAACTCCGCCTGCCACAATGATTTGTTTCACTTGATATTTTAGAGCCGCTTTCGATGTTTTATGAACTAAAACATCAGTCACTGCTTCTTGAAAACTTCTTGAAAAATCAGCATTGCTAATTTCTTGTCCGCGTTGAACCATATTGTGATGTAAATTAATTACGTGTGATTTTAATCCTGAAAAACTAAAATTAAAATCATCGCTATCCATCATCGGCCTTGGAAAATGATAAACTTCGTGACCAATCGCCGATAATTTATCGACCTGTGGTCCACCTGGGTAGGGTAAATTCAATACGCGAGCGATTTTATCGTAAGCTTCACCGACTGCATCGTCCATGGTTTCTCCCAATTTGACGAAATCAAAATGTTCTTTCATTAAAATGAGTTCTGTATGACCGCCTGATACAACAAGCGCTAAACAAGGAAACTCGATATCTCGTTCTAGGTTATTTGCGTAGATATGACCGGCAATATGATGAACTCCAACTAAAGGAATATTATAGTTCATCGCAATGACTTTTGCGGCCGATACACCAATTAACAGTGATCCAATTAAACCAGGCCCTTCTGTCACGGCGATTAAATCAACTTCATCGTAAGAAATGCCCGCTTTTTTCATTGCTTGATCAAATACAAGCGTCACACCTTTGACGTGTTCTCTTGAAGCAATCTCCGGAACCACGCCTCCGTATTCCTTATGGATATCTATTTGACTTAATACCACATTTGAAAGAACTGTCTTTCCATCTTTGACAACTGCGACACTGGTTTCATCACAGCTGGTTTCTATTCCTAATACAATCATTATAATTCACTCCACTTTCGCTAAAGGTTCTTTAGCATGAGATCCGCATCTTCGCCATTCTCATAATATTGTTTTCGGATTGCGACTTTTACGAATCCATATTTTTTATAAAACGACTGAGCTGACAAATTAGTTTGTCTAACCTCTAACGTTAACGTTGATACTTCATGGGCTTTTAAAAATTCTAACACAAAATCCATTAGGACCGATCCTAATCCATGTGTTTGCATTTCAGGAACAACATAGATGTTTAATATTTGCGCCATCGGCGAATCAACCCATACACTTACATGTCCAAGAAATGCCGAGTTATCGAGGTTTTCCATAATAAAATAATATGCGAAAGGATTCTCGTTAAGTTCGTTCTTAAGGGTTTCATCACCTAATGATTGCCCTAAAATACGGCGATCATTATAGACGACGACAGGAATGTCTTTTTCTTCCATAAACCGTATTAACGTATCCATTTAAACAACCTTATTTCTTTCTGCTTCCGTAATTTGAAGATAGTTTGGAACCAAAGCGCGAACATCTTCAACTTGATTAAATAAATGACTATTCATCAATTTAATAATATTTGGTGTCCCTTCAGACACCTCTTGATGATTGATTGTTAATGATTTGCGATAGTCCTCAAGATTAACCAAAGTATCTTCTTTAATAACCGATAATATTCCATTTTTTTGAGTGTACGTTGAAAGGAATGCGTTTCCCCTTCTCGCATCAATATAAGCTAAAACATTACTAGCATCTGAAACGGTTGCTAGAAGCGCCAACGATGAAAAAGTATAGAGTTTAATCGGGTTTAAATAACCAATCATTTTCGCAATCGCAACACCGATTCTAACTCCGGTATAACTTCCTGGTCCAATGCCAATCAATATTCCCTGAATCATTCTTATATTAAGTGAATGTTTTTTTAGGAGTTGGTCAATAAGAGGCATGATGGTAACAGAGTGGTTGCTAGCACCTTCTTGATTGACCGAATCGACAACGACCTCATCAATAATTAGTGCAAGGTAAATAGATTTAGTTGCCGTATCGATTGCTAATAGTTTCGAGGGCAATTTCATAGGATCCACTTCCTTCCATTGTAACAATTCGATTATCTTCATTGATGACATCAATGGTGATTTCTAAGAATTCATTGGGTAACATTGATTGAATGTAGGGGTACCATTCGATTACAGCAACACCATCGCCATAGATAAAATCATCGAGTTCATAGTCATATCCGATATTTTCTAATCGGTAAACATCCATGTGATATAAGGGAAGAGGTCCCTTATATACTTTCAATATTGTGAATGTCGGTGAGTTAACATTATCCTTAATTCCAATATATTTCGCCAAAAATTGGGTAAAAGTTGTTTTACCACTTCCTAAAGTGCCCTTTAAACCAATAATATATCCCGGCTTAACTGTTTCTGCGACTGATTTTGCAAGTAATTCCATATCGTTTAAATTATTAATAATAAAGCGTTTTTTCATCTTTCCACCCATTCATCTTACTTCGTGAAAATTATAACATATATTACTTTTTTCTATCTTCTATATTCACTGATTTACATGAAATATTTGTGTAATTCACTATCGATATTCCTATTATTATGCTATAATTGTCAAACAAGGAGTATAGTCAATCATCTTAAACTAATCGTGACTATAATACATGAAACTAATGTTCCTGATTATTCATAACCCTTTATCTAACAATAAAAAATCAAAAAAAAGAACTTCAAAAATTGTAAAGTTTTGTCAGAAAAATGACATTGCTTTTAATCTTCGTTCAACCTTGAAAATTGACAACCTGAACGACTTTTTAAACAGCAATCCACAAATCACCGACATTATTTACTGCGGCGGTGATGGTTCGTTTAATTACTTAGTCAATCACGTCGATGTCAATGCGATTACACAAAAAATCCATCTTGCTCAAAGTGGATCAGGAAACGACTTCCTTAGAACTCTAAAACGTTTAAAACATGGCAATATCTCCATCGGACAAGCTAATAACAATACTTTACCTGTTCGTTTTATCAACGGTTGTGGGCTCGGTGTTGATGCAGCAGTGTGCCACTTTGTAAATGCTGATACGAAAAAGAATAAACTTTCATACTTCATCAACACCTTTAAAGCAATTTCGCAATTCAAACCGACTAATATGGATGTAACTGTTGATGGTAAAATTTATCACTTCAGTAAAACCTTCTTTGTAGCTGTACAAAATGGAAGATACTTTGGTGGGGGTATGAAAGTCGCTCCAGATGCCGACCCGACAAGCGATGAATATCAAGTCATCGTTGCGCACGGTATTTCAAAAGCATTGATTAGTCTCTTGTTTATAACCATTTATTCTGGATTTCATGTTCATTTAAAAAAATGGGTTACTTTACTTAAAGGCAAAGCAATTAAAATATCTTCTGATTTACCTAACTATTTCCAAACTGATGGCGAAGTCATTGAAAATGTTAGTATCGTAGAAGTAAACAAAGCAATCTCTCAAGACTTTTATGCATTTAGTCCAAAAAACATTTTGAAAATGAACCAAAAGAAATAATTTATATTCTAATAGAAAATGGATAGCGCCGCTATCCATTTTTTTACTTTAATTTCTTTTCTAGTTCAGCTTTTAAAGATTCGTAACCAGGTTTGCCTAATAATGCAAACATATTTTTTTTATAGGCTTCGACGCCTGGTTGGTCAAATGGATTAACACCTAGTACATATCCGCTGACGCCACAAGCGAGTTCAAAGAAATAGACAAGGTATCCAAATGCAAAGGCATCGATTTTTGGAATAGTTATTACAATGTTGGGAACCAGTCCTTCTTCATGTGCTAACAAGGTTCCTTCAAATGCTTTTTTATTAACGAAATCTAAAGTCTTGCCTGCTAAGTAATTTAGACCATCTAAATCTGATTTTTCCTTTTCAATATAAATTTCTTTTGCCGGTGTTTCAACATTCAATATCGTTTCGAACATTAATCTTCGACCTTCTTGAATGTATTGACCCAAGGAGTGTAAATCAGTTGAAAAATTAGCGCTAGCTACAAACAATCCTTGGCGTTCTTTGCCTTCAGATTCTCCGAAGAGTTGTTTCCACCATTCAGAGAAATAAGTTAAAGAAGGTTCGTAATTGATTAACATTTCAATCGCTTTATTGCTTCTGTAAAGCATGTTTCTAATTGCGACATATTTGTAAACATCATTCTTTTCAATATCAGATGATTTATATTCTGCTTTAGCCGTTTTTGCGCCATTCATCATTTCGCGAATATCAATTCCTGATGCGGCAATGGGAAGTAACCCTACTGCGGTTAAAACACTATATCGTCCGCCAATATCATCGGGAACGACAAATGTTTCATAGCCGTTTTCTATCGCTAAAGTACGCAATGCACCTTTTGATTGATCTGTCGTTGCGTAGATGCGATCTTTTGCACTTTCAATTCCGTATTTTTCTTCTAGTAATTTTTTAAATACCCGGAAAGCAACGGCAGGTTCAGTTGTCGTTCCGGATTTAGAAATGACATTCACTGCGAAATCTTTGGTTTTAACATACTCAACTAGTTCATTTAAATAAGTGGATGACATTTGATGTCCTGCAAATATAACTTCAAGTTTCTTCTTTTGAACGAAATAAGGATTTAGCATTTCAAGTGCAGCTTTAGCACCTAAATACGAACCGCCGATACCAATCACAATCAAAACTTTTGCTTGTTTACGAATTTTTCTAGCTGCAGAAAGAATTCGTTTAAATTCTTCCTTGTCATAATTATTCGGTAAATCGACCCAACCTAAAAAGTCGTTTCCTTTTCCTGTTTTTAATTTCAATGTTTTGTGCGCTTGATTGATTTCCTTTTGTATTACTTTGAACATGGACTCATCAACGAAAGGTAATGCATGAGCAATATCGAGCTTTAAATATTTATCCATAAACAATCCTCCTAAAAAACACTCATAATTATAACATAATTTGAAATGCGATTAAAGTCTAGAATCTCGGTTAAAAACGCTTTCTTTTCGGCAAAAAGAAAAGCGACAGATTATTTGTCGCTTTTTCCATAATTTTCGATCCATATTGGCAACATTGTCTTGAGCGGTTCGAAACCGATTTTTAAATGAATGTTCACATATTTTTTCTTGTTGGTCATATTAACTTTTTTGTAACTGAGACTGACCTTTTCATCGACGTTAATGTCAAGGACTTCTAATTTAACGACATCTCCGATTTTGAAATATTCTTCGATGTTCTTGACGTATCCGTCGCTTATTTCTGAAATATGTACCAATCCATCGATATTCTCATCGATTTTGACAAACGCCCCATATGGTTTGATCCCGGTTATTCGTCCTTTGACGACATCACCTTTCTTCATATCAAACACCTCATATAGATTGTATGGATAAAGTATATCATAAGAAATGATAAAAATCATGAATTTTCGATGGATTTGAAAAAACGTTCGCATTTTTGCGAACGTTATTATTCAATCTATTCGTTTATAGTGCTGAGTTATGAGCGACCGAACTCGCTGCCGCTGCCGCAATCGCACCAATGAGATCATCCATAAAAGTATGACAAACATCAGTGTCTTTTCCGAGTTTATCTAATCTGCCAATAATCCCTGGTTTCGTTTTATCAACGTACCCAAAATTCGTCAAACCGATTGAACCATAGATATTGCAGATTGATAATACTAAGATTTCATCAATCCCATATAAAGCGTTATCGTTATTAATTAAAGACTGAAGGGGTTCTGACAATTTATGTTCTTCAGCTAAACGGTCGAGTTCAACTCCGGTTAAAATCGCATTATGAACTTCACGTTTTGATAAAACGCGATCAACCGCATCTGCGCATACTTCCATTTTTAAATCTGGAACATATTTCTTTTGCAAATCAAAAACAATTTCCGTAATATCACTAATCTCAACGCCACGTTCTTTAAAAAGTTTAATACAATACTCTTTCATCGGTGCACTGTATTTATCCATAATAATACCTCTCTTATTTATACGTGATCGACACCGATAACGCCTGGGACTCTTTCAAGCAACGTGTCTTCTACGATTTCTCTCAATGTTGATTCAAAACCACCACAACCGACGCAAGCGCCCGTCATGTTAATATATACAATTCCATCTTCAAATTTGATAAATTCAACGTCTCCGCCATCGCGTTGGATGTAAGGACGAATTACATTTAAAACGGATTGGATTTCTTCGATTATTTCATCATATGTCATTTTGGTCACCTCGATGCCGTGAGAACAAATTTATTGTTCCCGTTTCTTATTGGGATTGAAATTAGGATTTTTTAAGATGAAATACGGGCAATTCATCGCACAAGATTCCAGTAGATAATCCGGAATCAAGCGAAAGTTATTTGATTTTCCGTTCTTTGTAAATCCTTTAATGCGTAAAACACCGGAAGCATAATCCCCTACGATATAAGGATAGATATCAAAAATATCAAGATAGCGTTTATTAAAATCATCGAGAACGAAACCATCTCGATAGTCTTTAATTAATTCGAATTCTCCATGTAATGTTTCTAGCATCGTTTCCCAACTCCTGTCGCACTTAATATTGTATCATATTTTCGAGTTTTACAAGCATTATATGTCCTGAGTATCTCTTAGAGAAAACAAACGGGCTTGCGCCCGCAGGTTACAACATGATAATTGCATCTGACTCCAACATGACGATCGCTTCACAAATAATCGCTTTTTCTTCACCAACCATTCCGAGTCCTTCAAAGGTTGTTGCTTTGACGGAAACATCGGATATTTCAACATTTAAGATTTCTGCGATATGTTTTCGCATATCATCAACGTAAGGTCTTAATTTTGGTTTTTCAAGCGAGACCATACAATCTAAATTTTTTACGACCCATCCTTTACTATCGATGTAATTAAACACTTCTTGTAAAATCAGAGATGAATCATAGTTCTTGTATTTCGGATCCGTATCAGGAAAAAATTTCCCTAAATCTCCGAGTGCCATCGCACCAAGAATTGATTCTGCGATTGCGTGTAACAAGCAATCGGCGTCTGAATGTCCCACAGGTCCTTTATAATGATCAATTTTGATTCCCCCTAAGATAAAAGGTCTGCCTTCAGCGAGCGGATGAACATCTTTCGAAAAACCAATTCTTAACATAATATATCCTCCAATTTTAACAGATCAAATTTGGTTGTTACTTTAATATTTTCATCGTCGCCTTCGACGATTGACACGACACCATGATTATACGCTTTATAGATTGAAGTGTCATCAGTAAAAGGAATATTTGATTTCTTAAACGCTTCATGCGCTTTTTTAATCTCATCGGTGATGAAAACTTGGGGTGTTTGAATGAGATAACTTTCATCTCTTGGAACATCGCCAACAATTTGTCCGTTTCGAACAATCTTAATTGTATCTTTTGATTTCATCGCAAGCGTTAAAGCTTGAGCTTCACAAAGCTTCGCTTTTAACTGTTCTAGATATTGCGTCTTTAAATTGGGTCTTGCGCCATCATGGATAAACACAACTGCATTGGTAACGGCCTTTAAACCGTTATAAACGCTTTCCTGACGAGTCGAACCCCCCTCGACAAATATAACAGTTCGATCTTTCAAAACCGCCTTCATGCGTTCATATTCACCCTTCGCATGAACAATGATGATTTCAGAAAAATCAGTATCTTTGATAAATTGATCAACACTATATAACAAAATGGGTTTTGAATGAACCTCATAGAAAACTTTGTTATATCCTAAATCAACCCGTGTTCCTGAACCTGCCGCAACAATTAACGCTGTATACATAATGCACCTCACAAATTGAAGCTTTTAACTGATTTATTCACCAAAAATGGAATAATTTTTCTTTGAATTTCGGATGGCTTCATCCAATGCTTTGGAAGCTAGATTAACAAATTCATTCAATGAATAACTTGACCAAGGTTCGTGTTTGATGACGCCTAGATTGGGGTAAACAACCTGTTGGATTCCACCAATATTTATTGCTAAATTGATTAAGTCGCCACCGCTTTGTAATGCCCTTAGCAAGACATCATATTTGCGTTGTTCTTTGATAATCAACGCAAATTGAATTCCTGTAATTCGGAAAATTGAATTCATATCTTTCGCAAAATGATAACGCATTTTCTTGATGTATTCCGCAATCATTAAATTGCCTACATCTCGACCAAAACGTTGGTTGATATCGGGAATGTTGGTCAATTGAATCATCACAAGATAAAATGCTTCAGGTTCTTTGGATGCTTGCGTTAAATATTGAACAAGATGTTGTTCCGTCGGTAAAGAATCAATTTCATGAATCAACGTTTCAGGAAACAATTTCATATCAATCCCTTTAATGATTGATATCAATTGTATTTTTTTATCAAATTCAAATACTTTTGCACGTTCTTCTACCCAAATATAGACACCGTTACGCATAACGCGATACTTAAAATCAAAGGCGGGGGTTTTTTTACCAACTTTTCGAATGGTTGTAAGATATTGACTGCGATCATCAATGTGAATCAATTCGGCGTATTCATCTAAAGTGAATTCGGTTTGTTTTTGATCGATAATTCTTTGAAATTGCTCTGTGACAAAGAATCCATTTAAATCATCATTGTAAAATAATAATGCATCAGAAACCAGTCCGATGGTTGAGATATATCGTAACCGTAATAATTCAGAGGATGATTTAATTTCGTCTAATTCTTTTTCCATTTCAAAAAAATCATAGTCGGTCAAGTTTTGCGTGATTCTAATTTTAGCGGTAAAATTAATCGCAATCAAAATGACGACTCCGTATAAAACATAACCATAGTACACAATGAATTGTTCTGCGGTTATCAGCGGAATCCATTCAGGTTTTAATAAGTAGATTACATAGCCTGCACCCAAAATAATGAGTACAATCAATTTCCAGATTCGCCATTTTTTATATAAAATTGAGGAAAGTATCGTCAGTACACCCCCAACGGCGAATGACGCATATAATAGTATGTCGTTCATAGATTCATCCTCGTTTCATAAAACACTAACTCTTGATGTTGCCCCGGACATAAAGAACCGGATAAAAATAAGTCAAAAAGAATCCTAAAAATACCAAATTGTAAAGTGCAGAAATGTATCTCTCGCCCGTTACATAGGTGAATACAAGTATTGATATGAATATCATGGACCAAACCAATGTTAATCCGTTATTGATTGCTTTAAATAAAGATGACTGCGCGTAGTCGCGTTTGAAATCATATTGATGGAAGTCATGGACAATCGGTTTATTCATAATCCATGAGATTAAAAATACCAAAGCCATTATCCCTAGATAAATATTATCCGATAAACTGTTATTAAAAGCGGGCCATAGAGCTGAAACCAAGACAATCAAGGCAAGCAATGAATTGATTAAGTATTCAAACCAAGATATATCGCGATATTTAAGATATTTTGTATAAGTGATGAGTAGTGAAAGGATTAAAGCAAAGGGTGCTAACCACAAAACTTTGATAAAGTTAGAAAGAAAAGACATCAGACTCCAAATGAAGAGATAACCGAATAGAAATTTAACACCTAGAAAATAAATCTTTGATTTCGGTTGGTAGGATGCGTCTTCTGTTTGATAATCATCAAGTTTAAACGCTTCAACAATCTCATACAATTCTGATTCTTTTCCTTGATATTTGAATCCTCCACTCTTTAAAACGTCTTCTAAAGTTGCTTTTTTTAGTAACAAGCTCGATAGTTTATCATTGGTCGTGTAAATTGATAAGTCTGGGCTAAAATACTCCCCACGATGAACGGTAATATTTTTTGCTTTTGTACGAATAAAATAATTGCTTTTACCGATATGGAAATTGATGTGTTTTTCCATTTTCCCTAATAACTTTTTACCGTAATTATGACGTAACATCATCATGATTTCATCATTCGAAAGATAGAAGAATTCATCATCGTCATCACCATAGTATAATTTTTCTTCTATGGCGTCGCCATAGATAATTCCGGCTTGAAATAAACCAAACAATCCCGCTTCAGGTCTCAGCCATTCACCAATTAGATATAAGTTTTCAAACACTTGTTGACGCGACAAAGTTTCGACAGCGATTTGATCATCAATCGTCAAGCCTTTTCTAACTTCGGGTAAGGAAAGCATCGAATACAGTGGCCGTTTTTTTCCTAATTTAGTAATCGATATCGATTTTGCGAGTTTTGGGAAAACATCCTCGAGTCTTGAGATGATTTCATCTATTTTGAAAGATGCGCCCTCTTCAAAAACAACATCAAGAATTAATGAGCCATTTTTGTTTGAGCAAGCATCTTTGGTAAACATTTTTTCATTAAACATCCGAACCAATTTGACAGGCTGTTCTTTATCGGTCTCAAAAAAGTAATTTAATGCGTCTATCCCAATCGATTCTGATTTGTGGGTCAACCCTAAATAAATTGATTGTATTTTTGTCTTGGTTTCAATGTTTGGATAATATTTTAACACTTCAACTAACGCTTCATCTAACTCAGGAAAATACGTTTTGTAAAAATCGTTTGGTTTTCCCGAGACAACATAATGTTTTGCATAGTATTCTTTTTTTTCATCATCAATAACCTTTAAAACCGTACCATCAGAATCCAAAATAATCTGTTTTACCGTTTTATTTTGTATGATGTTTCGATTGATGGCAGTCAATTTTGTTAATAATAATTTACGAATATCATGAACGCTATGGTTTAAATAATAATCTTTTGAGTAAATCCCAGTGAAAAATTTGATGAAGTAGTTGTAACAAGAGATATCGTTACTATCTAGGCCATTGACTGAAGATTGATAGCTGAATTCTTCAATCAAAGCCGAATCAGAAAAATATTTTTGCAGCAAATCATTTAAACTATAATCTCCCCACTCAATCATTAATGATGAGATGGTGTATCCCGTATTCGCAATCATGTTGCTTTGCTGTTGAAGATAATTATCATAATGTCTTTTTAAATCACGGAAAAATCGATGAATTCGTTCGCGTTGTTTCGGATAATAGCGAACGAAATAAATAAGTAACCCTTCAAAATCACGCAATCGATCAACGATTATTCCGTCCTTTCGAACAATTTTATCGGAAATAATCGGGAGTGATTGGAGATCGTTTGATAACCCACACAGTTCTAAAAAGCGATGCATAAGCGCTGGTTTTTGAATGCCCGGAACTGAATCCATTAGATGATTCTTAAATGTAAACTTATTTTCGGCCTCATCGGTCAACTCAAGCATATCCTTGATATTTTTTGGTTCGTTTTCAGAAAAAACGATGACTTTTCGCATTTTTCGTGCTAAAAAAAGCGCAGTGACTAAAGATCCGATGTCATTGCCAACAATAAGAACATCATATTGTTCCATAATCTCTCACCTCGCTTTTTTGTTATGAATATAAATAAATAATTTTGATGAAATAAGAAAAAATGCAAAGGCACTTTATCTCAATTTTAGATACTTTTCAAAGTATAGATTCAGTGTCTCTTTACTTACATTATAGTCAATTTGGCGGTTAATCGTTAAACTCACATACCCCGTTTCTTCTGATACAACAACGGTTAATGCATCTGTTTGTTCACTAATACCAATCGCTGCACGGTGTCTAGTTCCGAAGTGCAATGGTAAATCAGTTCTTTCAGTTGACGGGTAGTAAGCTTTCGCACAAACAATCGTATTGTCGCGGATAATGACTGCCCCATCATGTAATGGCGTGGTTGGAATAAAGATAGATGCTAAAAGTTCACTCGAAACCGGGGCGTTGATTAACATTGCTTTATTCACGTAACCCGATAACTTGATATCGCGCTCAATGGTAATTAAAGCGCCGATTTTACGGTTTGATAAGAATTCAATCGTTGAAATCAATTTGCTCGCAAGTTCATTGTTTGTTTTAGAACCTTTCGTTTTTTTCTTAGCGCCAACGCCAAGTGTTTTTAAGAAAGTATTAATTTCATTGATATAAATCATAACAAAAACATATCCCAAAGGAATGGTGACTGTAAGTTTTGTGATGAGTGGCAAGTCGGATCCGCCAGCTGCGAACATATAGTAGATAGAAAGCCCGAATAAAACCACCAAAAATATCTTGAAGAAACGAATAGCCTTATGAGAGACCTTCGTTCTCAGCGTCAAAATAAAAATGGCGTAGAGGTAGCTGGTTAAAACAAGTAAATCAAAACTTTTCATAACAATCCCTTCTTCCAATGTGGCACTTAATAAGATACAGGAAACGCCTATTTTATGGGGTAATGCTTAATAAAAATATTGAGAACCAGTCAGTAATTCATCGTTTAAATCACTTTTTATTTTACGCTATTTATCGGTGTTTGAAAAGACTAATCCCACTATTCTTTTATTTGTTTTTGTGTATCGGTTGCTTTAAATACATATTCTAAAGCAAAGTAAGCAATCGGTATTAATAAAGCTGATGCGAAGAACGGAGCGATAATTGTTGTCCAGTTATGCAATTGATAGTCGATGCCAATCCAGTTTTGAATAATATAATCAAATCCAGTAGTTAAAAGACCGCTAATGACTAATCTTACAAAGAAGACTGCCATCACAGCAGTAAATTGCATCGAAGATTTATTCTTGGGTTTAAAGGTTAAAATCGCATTTGCAAAATATGAAAATACGGATGCAACAATAAAGGCGATTGTGTTTGAAAAAAACGGTCCGAGTTCAAGTGGGTTGAATGCCACCCAATAGACTCCCATATGAATTCCGGTATTAATAACACCAATTAATCCAAAGATTAAAAACTTTTTTGTTAAAAATTTAGTTTTGATAAAATTCCAGGTTTTTCTAATCATTGTTTGAATCCGATTCCTCATCGATTAAATAGATTGGTCGATTCATAATCTGACGCTTTAGGCCATATAGAATATAAAATACGCCATACGCCAAAAGTGACATCATGAACCATAATAAATTAATTTGTAGACCAATTAAGAAATTTTGTAATGTAAACACATTAAATACGTACAATAAGACGTTCCCAACTGCTAATAAAATTCCGAAGAATATGGATAGTACTGGTAAAATCATCATGACATTTGAAAATTGATTCATGCCATTGAATCCATATTTGAATAATGACTTGAAACTCCAAGTGCTCTTGCCATATTTTCTTGGAATGAAATCATACTCAAGACATTTGCGTTTGTACCCAACCCATGAAAAAATACCTTTCATGAATCGGTAATTATCTTTAATGCTTAAGTAAGCTTCAACAACTTGTTTGTCGAGGAGTTGAAAATCCTTTGCACCATTGTCCAAAGGTTGTTCGGTATAGGAATTATAGAATTTATAGTAAAGATTGGCGAAAAGTGTTCGCATTTTCGGCTCACCTTTTCTACCTCTTCCCTTGGTATAAACAATTTTATTTCCCGCTTCATATTCTTTAATCATTACTGGAATTAAAAACGGTGGTTGTTGCAAGTCACAATCAATGAAGATGACCGCATCACTTTGTTTCGAATGTTCTAACCCGGCATGCATCGCCGATTCTTTTCCGAAGTTTCGTGAAAGGCTGATATATGTAATTCGATTATCAAGTTTTTTGAGTGCTTTAATCTCGTTCAGTGTTTGATCCTTTGAACCATCATTGACATATAAGATTTCGTACTCATAGTTCGGGTTATTAAGATATTGAATGGTTTCTTCATAAAATGGACGAACATTTTTTTCCTCGTTATAGGCTGGTACGATGATTGTCAATTTCTTCATGGTCGGTGACCTCCGTTTCTTTCAAGCGTTTTAATATTTTACGCTTGCGACTTTCTAGAAAAACAGGAAGGAAGATAACTGCGTAGATTAAGAATCCAGCAACACTTGCTTTCGCTCCATCTTTTAATCCTTCAGGTACATATTTCATGGTTATATAAACATCGGTTGTTCCGTGGGGGATAATAATTCCTAAGAACCCTCCTGAAACCGACATGGTTTCATATGGAATATCAGATGTTAATATCCATTCCTCTGAATAAGCGATAGGAATCATAATGATTTGGTCCGTTAAAGTATCGCTTGTTCTTGTGTAGGATAATTCAATTTTACCATTTTTTATGGTTAATGAATGATCCGTTGAAACATTTGATTTTGCATTTTCTGAATAATCATCTAAATCATCGTACAGATATTGGAAATCTAATGCGAATAAATTATTAGAATTATACATATCTCCTGTTTTGTATACATAGATCCGAACCGGTTTTGATTCCATAAAACAAAGCTTATTGAAACACTCAGTTTCATTTCCATCAATATCAACGATAAATGATCTTTCAATATCCATTGAACCAATCTTAAATGCCATCATTCCATCGCCATCAATATTTACAAAATCATAAACAAGATAAGCGGCTTGATTAATCGCTCTTTCAAGTCGAACATCCGTTTTTCCTACCGTTCCATAATTATCAGTTTTTTCAAAAAAGAAAGCTGTAGGTTGTTTCCCGAATTCGCATTTTACTTTATGGGTCAATGCAGTGTCCGTCATTATCTGACAGGACTGACTCGTCCCATCTTCAAAGGTCATATAAACTTCTCCATAATCGCTTCCACCAAGCGTCGCCGTTCCAAACGTAGACCGAATATAAGCTGCGCCACTGGAAAAATCGAGTTTAAATTGTTCTGCGGTATATTTTATAAAAGGTCTTGAAACGATATTAGTAATTCCGGTTGCCGTGACCGAAGTTCCATTTGCGTTTGTTACAGATGTATACGCCTTGGTTGAAGAATAATAATTGGAACTCACCGGACCTTGCTCTTCAAGGTTCAATTGGTTGGTCGGATATCTTTCCGCATCAATTACGGCGGTCATGAGTAACAGCTTTTGTCTTGAATATTCACTCAAGGATTTAAACTGATTATATGTCATATAATTTTCATAAACTTGGAAAGGCTCCGCATCCTTTATTTCATACAATTGGAACTTCACATTCTCACTGTAAAGTGTAAAGTAATCATCCGGTAAATCAAGATTAGCTTCAGTGCTCACTAAAATATATTTATATCCTAAGAAATGATTTAAATAGATGGACAAAATATCTAGTTTGTCTTTACTTTGGTATTCATAGAGGCCAAATAAAAGCATACTGATATCATTGGTTTCTTTATCAGTCCAAGAATGGAAGATTTCAGTATTCGTTGGAAACTGAGTCATCCGATTGAAGTTAATATCTTCGGCATCGAAGTGTTCAAAATCGATATAAACTCGGAAAAATTCATCATGATCGAGTGATTCTTCGAGAAAATCACTGATTTCATACATTTCTTGAAAGGTATCGATTTTATTGCGAATTGAGAATGGGCCGGAATATATATAAACAAGTGCGATAATAAACTCAACCCAAAAGATACGTTTTATCCATTTATATTTCTTTAACCAACCGAAAATAATAATCAAAATAAGAATGAGCCCAGCTACACCCATTAAAACCGTGTCGGCCGTCATAACGTCGCGAGAAACATATTTAACATCTGTCATCAAATGAATGATATAGTAATACATCGTATAAGCAAGCGTTCCAAGCATGATAACGATTGGGATGGTTAACCACTTCATTTTTATCTCTTCAAAGCCATAGCGGTCAAAAACATGCGCTAAAATCATGATTTCAACAAGCGGAAGCATGTTAATCCATCTGGTATAAGGAACATCGGTTGTTCCTGAAAGAACATAACTAAAGATTGGGAAAAACATCATGATGATTCCACCAAAAATAACCACTTTATAAATCCATGAAATTTTATCTTTCATGAAGAATATATAATTCATGTAGACAAAACCAATGACAGAGATAAAGAGTGAAAAATGTTCTAATCCGTAATGATTCTCAAATCCATAAAAACCAATCGGTTTTTGTTCAACGAACATTTTAGCGAATATTCGAATATAAATCGTTGGCTGAAATAATTTGATTTCATGTCCAGCAATATTAACCAACCAACCCGTAAATGTATTTTCCGGACGATAAGTCTGTTCCAAAATAAAGAGGATTGATGGATATAAAATAACCGTCGACATTAGAACGCCTAGCAAAATCAATCCAAGGAAAATCAGTCCATCGGCGATGAATTTGAAGAATTTGAACCCTGGTTGTTTGATGGCTTCAATGACATAGAGAATGGATACAAATGCAATTGCCGTATAGCCTAAATAAAAATCATAGAAAATCAGGGCTAATACATAGAGTGGAACGACCCACTTCTTCCCTCGAAAGAACCATTGAATCACAACTAATCCTAATGGAAGATAAAATGCGAGTGATAAAAACGCTGGAAATGCCATAAAACTAACAGACCCACCACTGATAAAGTAGATGACTGACATCCAAAAAATCGTTCTTGGTTTCATTTTGTTCATATGAAGATAATAAGCAAATATCATCACGCCCGCCCAAATCTTCACAAGTTCTGTGACAGAATAAGCTAATTCGGTCGGCATGACATAACTTAATATAAAGGTAATTGCTGTGAAAATATCCAATGGAACATAATAGACATCAGAAAAGAAAGAAGCGCCTAAATAATTATTTAAATTAAAGGAAGATAATGTTCCAGCTTTGATTTGAGCAACAAAATCGACGGTAATTGTATAGTATTGTAAGATATCATCTGAAAAATTATTATAAAAACTGTTATTGATTAATATGATTCCCATCTCAATAAAAAATAAAATAGAAAAGATAAAAATCGCCAAAAATTTGAACGTTTTTTTCGGAGATTCAAATGTTTCGGTCATTTTTGCATTGAACAGTTCTGATTTTTCTTTAAACCATTCTTTAAAGCGTTTCTTAGTAGTTGTCATTGGTAGACCTCATTTAATCAAAATGGTACTTGTTATTATACCATAATAAAGGGCGCTATTTCTACATAATTTAAAATATGAAAAGAAACACAGATAATGAATTTATGTTATATAATAGTATTGGGTGAGATAATGGAAAAAGCAATCTTAGTGGGACTTGAACTCCCAGAGTCATATCATTTCAAGGAAGCAATGGAAGAACTTAAGAATCTTGCATTGGCATGTAACATCGAAGTTCTCGATACAATTACACAAAGACTTAACAATCCAACCTCTAATTTTTATATTGGCAGTGGTAAAGTTGAGGAAATAAAACAAGCCGCGATAACTTTAGAAGCAAATGTTGTCGTTTTTGACGATGAATTATCGCCTTCGCACATTCGAAACTTAGAAAAAGCATTAGAGATGAAAGTCATTGACCGAACCATTTTAATTTTAGATATCTTTGCTAGACGCGCAAAAACAAAAGAGGCGATGCTTCAAGTTGAATTGGCTCAATGTGAATACATGCTTCCAAGAGTCGTGGGTTTATATTCATCATTATCAAGACAAAAAAGTGGTACCGGATCAAAAGGACCTGGTGAAACCAAACTTGAACTAGATCGCCGGATATTAAAAGACCGCGTCCATCATTTAAAACAAGAATTGAAAGAGTTGGTGACGATTCGTCGTGTCCAACGTGAAAAACGTAAAAAAGAAGATGTCTTTACAGTTGCTTTAGCGGGTTATACTAACGCTGGCAAATCTACTATGCTTAATAAGATTCTTGAATTTTCATTTCAAAACTCAGAAAAATACGTTTTTGAAAAAGATATGCTATTCGCTACGTTAGAAACCTCAACGAGAAATATTACGTTACCGAATAAACATCAATTTTTAGTAACTGATACCGTTGGATTTATTTCAAAACTACCCCATCACTTAATCGAAGCCTTTAAATCAACATTAGAAGAAATTACTGAAGCATCCTTAATCCTTCATATCATCGATGCCGCGAACAAAGAATATTTGAGTCAAATCGATGTTGTTGAAGAGGTATTACAAAAACTGGGAGCGACCAATATTCCAACCATCTATGTTTTCAATAAAATCGATTTAGTCCAAGGCGACATCATCGTCGATAAACAACCTCAAATCATGGTATC
>DIJY01000085.1:0-3530 GCA_002421405.1 Caryophanales bacterium UBA5632
ATATGGCCGCTAAAAACGGTTCAACCGATCCAAACAGTAATCTTGAACTCAAGAAAATTATTGAAAAAGCAAAATCAGCACAAGTTCCCGCTGATGTCATCAAACGCAATATCGAGAAAGCGAAAGGCGGAACCGGTGATGATTATGCACCAGTTCGATATGAGGGCTTTGGACCAGGAGGCTGCACAATTATCGTTGAATGCATGACTGATAATGTCAATCGTACTTTTGGTGAAGTTCGAGCTTGTTTTACAAAGACAGGTGGCAAATTAGGCGTAACAGGCAGCGTTGTTCATAACTATTCATACGTTTCTTACCTTGCTTTTGAAGGGATGACGGAAGATGAAGCACTCGAAGCCTTGATCATGGCTGAAGTCGACATCTCAGAAATCGAAACCGATGAAGATGGAGTGGTGACGATTCAAGGTATTGCAAGTGATTTAGATAAAATAAAAGAAACCTTAGTCGCTGCGAATTCTGAATTAACTTTTTATGAAGAAAAAGTGACTTACCTTCCAAGCGAATGGATTGAAATTAGCGAAGATGACCAAAGAAAATTGAACCGTTTCTTAGCGATAACAAACGAGTTAGAAGATGTACAAGATATTTTCCATAACGTTCAAAATTTACCGGAAGAAGAATAAAACGAATGAGCAGTTCACATGAACTGCTTTTGTTTTTTACTCGAAGGAAGCGATCGACAAAATTTGGACGTTTATCGACGTTTTTTGATGGATAAAAATAAATTTTGTGGTATAATTTTAACAGAGGTGAACACTATGAACTTACCGAATAAACTCACGATGCTTCGAGTGATTTTGATTCCAGTGATGATTATCATTTATCTATTGCTTGAAGAAATCGGAACCATGACGTTTATCGTGATGGGAATCATTTTTGTGGTTGCATCATTTACCGATTATTTGGATGGTGCGATAGCAAGAAAAAGAAATATTGTCACGACTTTTGGAAAATTTATGGATCCGCTCGCAGATAAATTACTGGTGATGACCGCATTATTGATTTTAGCAGATGTCGCTGCCAAAGGCCTTGTCAATGGATTATGGATGCCGTTTTGGGCTCCCATCATCATCTTAGCAAGAGAATTCATTGTCACATCCGTTCGACTCGTAGCCGTCGGCGAAGGAAACATCATCGCAGCGTCAAAACTTGGTAAAGCAAAAACCGCGTTAACGATGTTATCAATCATCTGGTATTTCTTTTTGATACCCCTTGAATTATCCATCGTCATCAGCAGTATTGGGGTTGTATTAATGGCCGGTTCTGTTGCATTAACTCTTTATTCCGGTTTTGATTATGTTTGGAAAAACAGAAAAATCATTTTTGCATCAATATAAAATAAAGATTTATCATCAAATCAACGTATTATTATTAAGAAACCATTTTATTGGAGGATACCCATGGCTGACGAAAAACGTAAAAAAAGTTTAGAAATCGCTTTAAAAGAAATCGAAAAAGAATACGGTAAAGGTGCCGTCATGATTTTAGGAGACGAATCCGCTCGGATGCAAGTTGAAGCCATCTCTTCTGGTTCAATTGCGCTCGACATCGCACTGGGTGTTGGTGGTTATCCCATTGGCCGAATTATTGAAATCTACGGACCCGAATCGACCGGTAAAACGACTTTCGCTTTACACGCGATTGCTGAAGTTCAGAAGCGTGGAGGCTACGCTGCTTTTATTGATGCTGAACATGCGCTCGATCCCATTTATGCAAAAAACCTCGGTGTTGACATTGATTCTTTAATTCTTTCACAACCAGATACCGGTGAGCAAGGATTAGAAATAGCTGAAGCTTTGGTTAGAAGTGGCGCCGTTGATATTTTAGTTGTCGACTCAGTCGCAGCGTTGGTTCCTGAAGCAGAAATTCGCGGAGAAATGGGCGATTCCCACGTTGGATTGCAAGCCAGGCTCATGAGTCAAGCGATGCGAAAACTTTCGGGTGTTTTATCAAAATCTCATTGCATCGCCATTTTTATCAACCAAATTCGTGAGAAGGTTGGCGTCATGTTTGGTAACCCAGAAACGACATCAGGGGGTCGAGCTTTAAAATTCTACGCCTCCATCCGCCTCGATATTCGCAGAGGTGAACAAATCAAAGAAGGCAATGACATCGTCGGTAACCAAGCGAAAGTCAAAGTCGTAAAAAACAAAGTTGCTTCGCCGTTTAAGACTTGTGAAGTTGATCTCATCTTTGGTAAAGGAATTTCAAGAACAGGTGAAATTGTTGATTTAGGTGTGAATCTTGAAATCATCAAAAAGAGTGGTTCTTGGTTTTCTTACAATGAACAAAAAATTGGCCAAGGTCGCGAAAACGTAAAGAAATATTTGGAAGAAAACCCATTGTTATTAGATGAAATAACAGCAAAAATCAAAGAATTTTACAAAATAAAATAACAAATCAATTAGAAATGGAGCTTCGTTATGCGAACTCCATTTTTTTTGTTTATTCAATTCGAATAGAAGATATCCGAAAATTAATTTGATTTGGTAAATAATTTTTGACTATAACCAATAAATAATATATAATAGAGGCAGTAAAACTTGTTTTTACTCGTTTATAAATTGGGTGGTTGATTTTCGGTATTGGGACTGATAAAAACCCCCTTTGATATAAAACATTTTAATATCTTAACTGGAGGAAAATATTATGTGGTATTGGTATTTGGCCGCCAGTTTGCTCGGCTTATTAGTCGGAGGATTAGTTGGGTTTATCTACCGCGTCGTGGTTGTGGAAAAAGGTTTCCAAACTGCCCGCAACAAATTTCAACAAATCGTAGATGATGGAATTTCTCAAGCAGAAAAAGCTAAAAAAGAAAAGCTAATTGAAGCAAGACAAGAGATTTATAATCTAAATTTAGAAAATGATAAGATTTTCAAAGAGAAAAAACAAATAGTATCCGAACTTGAAAACAAATTGAATCAACGCGAAGATTTGTTAGAACGTCGTTCTGCAAATCTTGATAAACGCGAACTAAATTTGGATCGTAAAGAAGAAACTCTTGATGAAAAGAAAAATGCCCTTGAGGAAAAAAACAGCAAACTGGACAGCATCATTACGCAACAAAATTCAAAATTATTGGAAATTGCTAATTTAACTGAAGACAAAGCAAGACAAGTCATTATGGAACGCGTCGAAGAAGATATGGCTGATGAAATCGGTCGTTACATTCGCGAACAAGAAGAAACTGCTAAAGCCGAAGCAAATCGAACGGCAAAAGGCATTATCGTCAACGCGATTCAACGCTTAGCACAAGACGTGACAGCAGAAACAACCGTTTCCGTCGTCAACTTACCCAGTGATGAAATGAAAGGTCGAATCATCGGTCGTGAAGGCCGTAATATTCGCACCATTGAAGCTTTAACCGGTGTTGACCTCATTATTGACGATACACCCGAAGCCGTCGTATTATCGGGATTTGATCCGATACGCCGTGAAATCGCTAAACGAACCATTGAAACACTCATTACCGATGGTCGTATCCATCCTGCAAGAATTGAAGAAATCGT
>DIJY01000085.1:3636-21411 GCA_002421405.1 Caryophanales bacterium UBA5632
GGCCAAAACGCTTTAAAACACGCGATTGAAACTGCTTTCTTAGCAGGCAAAATTGCCGTTGAATTGGGAGAAAACGAAGTCATTGCCAAACGCGCTGGACTCTTACATGATATCGGTAAAGCCGTTGATCATGAAATGGAAGGCACACACGTTGAAATCGGTGTAAACCTCGCCACGAAATACCGTGAACATCCCGCCGTTATTGATGGCATTCAAAGTCATCATGGCGATTCAGAAGCAAAAACTGTCATTGGCGTCATCGTCGCTGCCGCAGACGCATTATCTGCCGCAAGACCAGGCGCAAGAAGTGAATCATTAGAAAATTACATTCAGCGCTTATCGCAATTAGAAGAAATTTCTAACAGCGTTAAAGGAGTTGAATCCGCATTCGCAATTCAAGCGGGACGTGAAGTTAGAGTTATCGTCAAACCCAATGAAGTCGACGACGCAAAAACCTTCACCATCGCTCGCGAAATCAAGCGACTGATTGAAGAAAAACTGAGTTATCCAGGCACCATCAAAGTGACCGTTATCAGGGAAACCAGAGCTCAGGATATTGCAAAATAAACTATAGCCTTCCCTCGTTGGAAGGCTATCCTTTTTAAGGAGAAAATATGAGAATACTATTTATTGGCGATGTTTACATGGAACAAGGCAGAAAAGCGTTTGAGAAATATTTTCCAATAGTCAAAGAACAATATAAACCGCAATTTGTCATTCTCAATGGCGAAAACATTGCGAATGGCAATGGCGTTTCTGAAGAAATCTATAAATATTTGATGACCTTAGGGATTAATGTAATCACCCTTGGAAATCACGCTTTTTCTCGTAAAGACGCTGCACTTGTTTTGGATTATCCCAATATTATTCGCCCTGCGAATTATGGCAAAGGCACCAAAGGAAAAGAATATGTCACGATGAATTATAATGGAAAAACCATTACCGTCATCAATTTACTCGGTCGTGTCTTTATGGGCGATCAAATCGATAATCCGTTTACCAAAATGGATGAAATATTATCAAAAATCAATAGTGACTATTGTGTCGTCGATTTCCATGCGGAAGCAACCAGTGAAAAAACCGCAATGGCCCTCTATTTAGATGGTCGAGTGGATGCTTTGGTCGGAACGCATACTCATATTCCTACCGCTGATGCCTGCATCATGCCCAAAGGCATGCTTTATATTACCGATGTGGGCATGACGGGTGTTCGCTTTGGAGTCATTGGTGGCTCTGGCGAACAAGCCATCCGTAAATTTTTAACTGGCGTCCCAGAAAGAACCGTTCCGGAAACGAGTGGCCCGCTTCAATTCAATGCCGTCTTTCTTGATCTCGCAAACCGGAAAATTGAGAAAATAACCATCTTTGATTCATAAGGGGATAAAATGTCAGATAACTTATTACAAAAACCTAAATTAAATGAAGCAAGAAAACGGACTAAAAACCAAACGGAACAAGTCATCTATGCGATTCCTGAAGATGCTTATCAATTAGGTGACGGCTTAAAATACATGATCCAAACGTATGGCTGTCAAGGCAATGAAGCGGATTCGGAAAAAATGCGCGGACTGCTAGAAAGTGTTGGTTTTACCCAAACGCTGGTGGAGGAAGACGCTGATTTTATCATTCTCAATACTTGTGCCATTCGAGCCAACGCTGAAAATAAAGTCTTTGGTGAACTAGGACGATTAAAACATCTCAAAGTAGCGAAACCGACTCTTATTTTGGCGGTGGGTGGTTGTATGCCACAAGAAGAAGTGGTAATCGAAAAAATCTTGAAGACCTACCATCAAGTAGACATCGTATTTGGAACCCATAATCTACATCGATTGATTGAATTTTTAATTCCAGCAATTAAAACTCATCAAAAAGTGATTGCCGTTGAAAGCGTTGAAGGGGATATTGTTGAAAGTGTCCCCACGATTCACGAAAATCAATTTAAAGCGTGGGTCAATATCATGTACGGATGCGATGAGTTTTGCACGTACTGTATTGTTCCTTATACCAGAGGAAAAGAACGCAGTAGGAAACCTGAATCAATTATTGAAGAAGTAAAAGATTTAATCCAAAAAGGGTACCAAGAAATTACATTACTTGGACAAAATGTCAATTCGTATGGTCTTGATTTTGAAAATAATCCTTATCGCTTCGCAAATTTACTCGATGATTTATCGAATCTTGACATTCCAAGAATTCGCTTCACAACCAGTCATCCAAAAGATTTCGGTGATGACTTAATCGCGGTATTGGCGAAAGGTCATCATTTATTGCCCTTCATTCATCTTCCCGTGCAATCGGGTTCGAACAAAATATTGAAGGCGATGAATCGCAAATATACCAAAGAACACTACTTAGAACTCATTAGAAAGATTAAGATAGCGATTCCGGGAGTTTCAATTACTACCGATATTATTGTCGGATTTCCCGGTGAAACCGAAGAAGATTTCTTAGAAACGCTTGATTTAGTTCGTCAATGTGACTTTGAAGGTGCCTACACCTTTATCTTCAGTCCGAGAACGGGAACGCCGGCCGCACTTTATTTTGACGACTTACCAAAAGAAGCGAAGAAACAACGCCTTTATCAACTCAATGATTTAATCAATGAAGGCTTTGCGAAAGGCAATCATCGTTTCGTTGGAACGGTTCAAAAAGTATTGGTCGATGGACGGTCAAAAACCAAGCAAACCGTTTTAACCGGCTATACGGAACACAATAAATTGGTTAATTTTAAAGGCGACGAAACATTGATTGGCAAGATTATCGATGTTAAAATTATTGATGCAAGAACTTGGAGTTTAGTAGGTGAAATAATCGATGAATAAAGTTGATGAACTATTAAATGCTTTGGAAGGACACGAATTGATTGAACGCGGAAAACACCTAAAACTACTGATAGAAGCTAATCCAACTTATATCGAACAATTCAATGCCGTTTTGGCGATGCAAAAACAGATTGTTCAATTAGAATACGCGACGGGCGAGTTGCAAATTGAAGCAAAAAAACGGTATGAATTCAATTTACAAGAATTACTTGATTCCCCGTTAATTAGCGAATATCTGTTGATAATCGAAGAATTAAATGACTTGATTCAAACCCTCACGTCGATCATGAATGAAAACTTAAATCCAACAAGCACCGAGTGAAATCACTGGGTGCTTTTTTTATTTTATTCAATGAAAATATCTCCGTCGCTTTTGATTCGTTATGAAAAAAATAATTGAAAGGAAATCGTTATTTTTAGGACTTATCTATTGATTTAAGGCTTTCAATATTGTAATATATAAATATATTAGAAAAAAAGGGTGATAATATGGCAAAATTCAAAACCAATGAAGACTATTTCGCTTATTCAAAAACTCTGACAGCGATTCCAGCCGAAGACTTAGCAGCGTTACTCGTCAATCACAAAATAAGAATTCCTTACTATATCCACCGATTTGTTTTAAAAGAAACAATGTATTCAAAAGTCTTCCTCAACAAACTCTATTCGACTTATACGGATGAATTGAAATATCGCTTGAGAGGCTATCATGAATATTCTTTATTTTTGCTCGAAAAATTAATTACAGATTTTAATTTGGATTTTGATGCCGCAAAATACAAAGAAATATTATTTGACCTTTTATTCCTTAATCGTGATATTTATACGCTGAAAGATTCGTTTATTAATGACCTTGAAAAGTTGAAATATAAATATGCAGTCGATTTTGAAAAGATCAGTTATTCTGATTTCCGAAAACATTTCTCTGGCGTCTTTTTTGAACCATCAGGTTATCTCGATGGCGTCAACTTAAGCATCATTAAAGATGTGATGATTCATTCATCAACCTTAGGCGACTTAAAAGGGCTAGGCGACAAATATGGTGTCAAGATTCCAAGAAGAATTAACAAAACACAACTCATCGATATCTTGGCCGCTCGTTTCCGTTTGACTGAAGAAGAACTTGTATTGCTCAATTCAAAATCAGTATTAGAACTTGAAATTTATGCGAAAGAAAAAGGATTTAATATTTCCATCGACTTGAAAAAAAGCGATATGATTGAATACCTTGTCTTCTCGCTCGGTCTTTATCATCAAGAAAAAACAAAAGATTTGCATAACTATCAAATACCTCTCGGATCGGATATTGATGCTGTTCAAGTTGAAGCAATTCAATTTGAAACGAATGATCAAGATATTCCCGTCATTGTAGTCGAAGAGGAAGTTAAAGAACCCATCGTCGAAGTTAAAGAAGAAATTAAAACACCAGAGCCCGTCGTTGAAGAAGTTGAAGAAGTTGTTATCCCTGAACCCGTGGTCATTCAAGAGCCGGTGCAACCAGAACCCGAACCTGAAGTTGAACCTGAAATTGAACTAGAACCAATAGTCACACCAGTAGTTCAGAAGAAACCAACCGAAGAACCCTTCCGCAAAGCGAGCGAACCTCTCGATTTCACAGATGAAGAAAAAGCCCTTTTGGATGAAAAGATTAATCAAATCATTAAGAAATATAACAAAAAACGTCATCGCAAACTTTTCTGGACAATCACCTTATTATCACTTTTAGGCATTGTCTTGTTAGGCGCTGGCTATATCGTCCTTTACAATTTTGTCATCAGTCCTGGCGACTTTCCATTTGGTTTACCCAACCTTTGGTAATCGATAAAGTTTTAGGTGATTTACGTGAATAAAATGAAACAACCTACTTACACGCCGATGATGGAACAATATCTCGAAATCAAAAAAGACTATAGGGATTTTATAGTCTTTTTTAGACTTGGCGACTTCTACGAAATGTTTTTTACCGACGCCATCGTCGCTTCTAAAGAACTTGAAATCGTATTGACAGGTCGAGACGCGGGTCAGGATGAAAAAGTGCCGATGTGCGGTGTACCGCATCATGCGGTCAACATTTACATTGAACGACTCGTTGAAAAGGGATTTAAAGTCGCGATTGTTGAGCAAACCGAAGATCCCGCTCTCGCAAAAGGAATTGTCAAACGCGAAGTCATCAAATTGATTACGCCAGGAACAATTATTGAAGCGGGCGCTATTGATGAAAAAACCAATAATTACATTGGCGCATTAAGCGAAACAAAGAACGAGTTCTTGCTCGCTTATTCTGATTTATCAACCGGACAAAATTCAATTGTGACTGTTCCGAAAGATTATGATCTCTTAATCAGCGAAATATATAACTTGAATGCGAAAGAACTTGTCGTCGCTTCAAAGTTCAACCAACATAAACTTTTGAAGGGGATTGAAAACTATCCTTTAACGCTATCGATTTCAGATGAAGTTAACTTACCAAGTTTTTATAACAACCTTGTTTCCGAAATCTATGATAAAGACCAGATTGAAGCGTTTGGACGTCTCATCAATTACTTGATTAGCACACAAAAACGAGAACTCATGCATTTACAAAAAGTCCAAGTCTTCGAATCAAATCAATACCTTCACATCGATAACAACTCACAACGCAACTTAGAGTTGACCCAAACGTTACGCTTTGGGAATCGAAAAGGCAGTCTTTTTTGGTTATTAGATCACTGTGAAACAGCGATGGGCTCACGGTATTTAAAACAAACAATTCTCCGGCCATTAGTCGATCAAGGTCGAATTGAGAACCGTTATAATCTGATTGAAAAGTTCAATGAAAACTTCATCATTCGAGAAGAATTAAGAGAACTTCTTAAATCCGTTTATGACTTAGAAAGAATAGTAGGCCGCATTTCCTTTGGCAATGCTAATGCGAAAGATTTAATCAATTTAGCGAAGTCCTTAAAAGTGATGCCAGCCATAAAGTTATCGTTGCAACAGCTTCATAATGATTACGTCAATCATTTAACTGAAGCCTTTGATTTAACCACACCGCTCGTCGATTTAATTGAAAAAGCAATTGTATCTGATCCTCCACTATCAATCAAAGAAGGGGGAATCATCCGAGCGGGGTATAACGCTAACTTAGATCAAATAAAATACCAATCGACGGATGGAAAAGATTGGCTAACCGAATTTGAAATCAAAGAACGGGAAAAAACGGGAATAAAGAAACTAAAAGTTGGCTATAACCGCGTTTTTGGTTATTATATCGAAGTCTCAAAAGGTCAAATCGAATTTGTCGACGATTCTTTTGGTTATGTTCGTAAACAAACCCTTTCGAACAGTGAAAGATATATCACTCCCGAACTAAAAGAAAAAGAAACATTAATTCTCGGTTCAGAAGAGGATGCCGTTAAATTAGAATATGAGCTTTTTGTTACGATTCGTGATGAAGCGAAATCTTATACCGACACCTTACAAAAGATTGCTCGCTCCATCTCTGAAATTGATATGGTTTTAGCGTTCGCCAAAGTCACAGCGGATGAACGTTTTGTCAGACCCGTGATTATCAAAGAACGGTCGCTTGAAATCCATGATGGAAGACACCCTGTCGTTGAAAAGATGCTCGAGGGTGAAATCTATGTTGAAAATGATCTCTTCATGAATGAAAAGACCCATATTCTATTAATCACCGGCCCCAATATGAGCGGTAAATCCACTTATATGCGGCAACTTGCACTGCATATCATTCTCATGCAAATGGGTTGTTTTATCCCCGCTAGTTCTGCGCGATTGCCCCTATTCGATCAAATCTTTACTCGCATTGGTGCGAGTGATGATTTATCGAGTGGAAAATCGACTTTTATGGTGGAAATGCTAGAAGTGAACTACGCACTTCAAAACGCATCGGATAACTCCTTAATCCTCTTTGATGAAATAGGGAGAGGCACGGCAACCTATGATGGGATGGCTTTAGCACAAGCCATCATAGAATATGCCCACAGTAAAATCAAATGCAAATTATTATTTTCAACCCATTACCATGAATTAACTTATTTAGAAGATGATCTAAAAAGTCTTCATAATGTTCATGTTCTCGCAAAAGAAGAAAAAGGCAATATCGTTTTCTTGCATAAAGTCGTCGACGGACCGACGGATCGGTCTTATGGTATCCACGTTGCGAAACTAGCAAAGATGCCCAGTCCGCTCATTGAAAGAGCGAAAATGATTTTATCCGAATTAGAAAAGAATCATGGGTATAACATCATCAAACCTCAAGAGATGAATTTATTCAACTTTCATGTTGTGAATGAAGAAAATACCGTCGTTGAAAATGAGTATGATTCCATTATCAATCAGTTGAATGCCATTGATATTAACGAACTAACCCCCATCAAAGCAATGAATATCTTGGCGGATGCGATTGAAGAAATTAAAAAAATTAAATCATAAAGTCCAGTTCGCTGGACTTTGTTCATTCTTTGAAAGGAGGAACTTATGGGAAAAATCATTAGACTTGAACAACGATTAGCCAACATGATTGCGGCAGGCGAAGTCGTCGAAAGACTCGGCAATGTCGTCAAAGAACTCGTTGAAAATGCCATCGACGCCGATGCGTTGAAAATCGATATCGAACTCGAAGAAGCTGGGATGAAAGCCATCGTTGTTTCGGATAACGGAACCGGAATGGATGAGAGCGATGCCGTCATGGCTTTTGAACGACACGCAACATCGAAGATTCATTCCGAGTATGAATTATTCCATTTGGCTTCCTTAGGGTTTCGTGGCGAAGCCCTCGCCTCCATTGGCGCCGTTTCAAAAGTTGTATTAACAACCTCTTTAGGGGGTGTCGATGGCATCAAAGTCACCTATCAAGATGGCGTATTGGTTTCAAAAACCCTTGCGGCTCCTAAAAAAGGGACCCAAGTCGAAGTCACAAGACTTTTTTACCATACCCCGGCCCGATTAAAACATTTGAAAAGTCCCCAAGCGGAATTAGCTTATATTGTCGATTTGGTCAATAAAATTGCGCTTTCTCATCCTGAGATTGCCTTTAAATTATCGAATAATGGTAAAGTCCTGTTATCGACGACCGGAAATAATAATGTCTTTGATATCATGGGTGAAATCTATGGGATTGAGGCCATCAAAGAAATGCGTCGTTTTGAAGGGAAAAATCGAGATTATCAAATTGAAGGCTATCTTGCCAGTCCCTTATTCAACCGGGGCACAAAAAATGCGATAACGATGATTGCGAATAATCGCATCATTCGCAATATCCGATTAACACAAGCCTTCTTAGAAGGCTTAGATCAAAAACTTCCAAAAGGGAGATATCCAGTCGCTTTAATCAAAATTAGTAGTGATCCGTTATTGATCGATGCCAATATCCATCCGACCAAACAAGAAGTTAAATTTTCCGAAGAAATGGCGCTTTATGAACTGATTCAAATGGTCGTTTCAAACGTGGGCGAATCCTTTTATTTGGTTCAAAAAGCTGAACCGACCTATCGACCTTCCATTGTGAGCGAAGATCAAATTCAACTGCGTTTTCGCGAAGAAACTCCCATTTCTCCTCCGAATGAAATAAACAACGCAATCAAAAAAGATCTTAGTCAAGAATCTAATAATGCGGATGCCGAACCCGTCAAAAAAATATTGTTTCCTGAATTTGATTACATTGGACAATACCTTGGAACATACCTATTATTCCAAAATTCAGAGGGACTTTATCTCGTTGATCAACATGCGGCTGCGGAACGCATCCGCTATGAACGTTATTTAGATAAAATGGGAAAACCAGCAGTCACGACGAAAGATTTAATGATTCCATTTAACCTTCATTTCTCGAACAGCGAAAGTCTACTTGTCGAACCGTATTTAGAAGTTCTAAAAGCCTTTGGACTGATGCTTGAAGCGTCGGGAAAAACTTCTTATTTTGTAAGAGCCATCCCAGGATGGTTTCCCGTTGATTTTGAATTGGAATACGCAGAAACAGTGATTCGAACTTTGATAGCTGAAAAACCATTATCCATTGAAATCATCATCGATGAACTTGCGATTCTTTTAGCGTGCAAACACTCTATCAAAGCGAACCGATACATTCATAAAGGTGAAATAGATACGTTAATGAACGATTTATCGAAATGTAAGAATCCACATACATGTCCTCATGGTCGGCCAATTATGGTCAAAATTGATCATTTAGACATTGAGAAATGGTTTAAGCGGGTGATGTAAATGAAAAGAATAATTTGTGTTGTCGGACCGACCGCAGTTGGAAAATCAGAAATGGGGATTGCGATTGCGAAACACTTAAAAGGTGAAATCATCTCCTGTGATGCTTTTCAGTTTTACCGTGGACTCGATATCGGAACTGCAAAACTAAAAAGTGACGATTGGCAAGGTGTCAATCATCACTTAATCGATATATTAGATCCCAATGAAAGTTTTTCTGTCGCGGATTACCAATCCATTGTTCGTGCCAAAATTGATGAATTACATCAAAAAAACATGATTCCGATTTTAGTCGGAGGCTCTGGGCTTTATCTTCAATCGGTTTTATATGATTACCGATTTAATGGAGAAAAAAGAGTCGATGACTCCGATTTAGCCAAACTCGCCAACGGGGAGTTGTGGCAATTACTTTTTTCAATTGCACCAGAAATCGCAGAAATAACGGATCATAACAACCGAAGAAGACTTTTAAGAGCCATCGAAATTGCGCGAAGCGATGGTGATCCCTTTGATGGATTCGGAAAAAATAAGTTTTATGAATCCTTTGAAATCATCGGTCTCGAAATGCCGAGAACTGATTTATATAAAGCCATCGAGCAAAGAGTCGATCAAATGTTTGACTTCGGTCTACTAGAAGAAGTTAGAGGTCTTTATGACGCGAAGGTAACGGGTCAATCTATCGCTGCAATCGGGTATAAAGAACTCTATCAATATTTTGATGGCATTCGGTCAATCGAAGAAACCGTCGCCCTCATTAAGCAACAAACTCGCCGCTTTGCGAAGCGACAAATGACATGGTTTAAAAACCAAATGGATGCGAAATGGTACGCGGTTGATAAAGCCGATTTCAAATCGGTCATTGAAAAAGTTATATCCGAATTGTAAAAAAAACGGATCCAGTCATAAGGCTGGGTCCGTTCTCAATTAATCTTCTTTCAGTGGGAAAGGATACTTTTCAATCCCAGATTCTAAAACGTAAACGGGATGAAATCCTTTTTTAATCAGTTTTTTACTGACGCGTTTAATGTGAATACTATTCGTCTCATCGTAGATAAAGATCGCTTGGTCTTTACGAATTTTATGAAGTGACCCAAAAAGCGACATCTTTTCAAAGTTTCTGGAGCCGTTTATGCGTTTGGCTTCAAAGGCTTCATGATTGCGAATATCAATCAATTGACCTTTACGCATATTCAAGCGAAACTCTTCAGACTTTAATAAAATAATCTGCGAATAATCATGATTCTTACGCATTGCGATTAAGAGTCCTAAAACAAGTCCTAGACCAATGGGCAACACCCAAGTCCAAATTGTATCTAAAAACATGATAATACACCTCGATTTTCAATCACGTATAATTATAGTCGACATGATTTTTATTGTCAACTAACAAAAAATATAATATAATATATAAAGTGAATTAGTATGTACACGTGTAAAATGCTTTAGGAGGAAACTAAAATGAATGCAACAGACGTCAGAAATGGCATGACCATTGAATTTGAAGGTAATATCTACGTGGTTATGGAATTTCAACATTTAAAAACCGCAAAATCGGGTGCAATGATGCAAACGAAACTCAAAAACTTGCGCAGCGGCACCGTATTTAATAAAACGTTTAACGGTTCGATGAACATTGAACCGGCAATCGTTAATAAATCGACGATGCAATACCTTTACTCGCAAGGAGATACACATGTTTTTATGAACAATGAAAGTTACGAACAAATCGAAATCGACAAATCGAGAATTCAAAATGAACTATTTTACATCAGCGAAGGTATGAATGTTCAAATCATGATGTTCGGCGATGAATTCTTAGGAATCGAAATACCCGATAAAGTCGTTTTAGAAATCGTTGAAACCGCGGGTTCAGCGAAAGGTAACACCGCATCAAATGCGATGAAAACCGCCCTGACAAACACCGGATTGAATGTATTAGTGCCATTGTTCATCGAACAAGGTGAAAAAATTCTTGTTTCTACCGCGACCGGAAAATACGATTCCCGTGCCAAATAACGTTCACTTACAAGGAGCTGATTTTTCTTGGATATAGACATCCCGCGAAGTCTTAACTACCTCGCCATTACGTTTAACCCGCTGATTTTAATTTTCATGATCTTACTTTTGATCGTCTCAGCGTTTTTTTCAATGTCCGAAACCGCCTATTCATCGGTGGGAAAGGTCAAGTTAAAAACCCTCATTGATCAAAACATTCATGGCTCAAAAAAAGCGTTTTGGATTGCGGACAATTTTGATAAGACGTTAACAACGATTTTAGTTGGCAATAATTTGGCGAATATCGCCTTGACGACTATTTCTGTTATCTTCTTTACGGGCATTTTTGGACAAATGGAAAATGCTGAAACATTTGTATCGCTGATGAATACGTTAATAATGACGACGTTGATTTTAACCTTTGGAGAGATATTACCAAAAAGTTTAAGTAAATCAAATCCCGAAAAAGTCGCTTTAAAAATCAGTGGCTTGATGTATTTCTTGATTCAAATCATGACACCTTTGACCTTCCTCTTTCGCAAATTAAACAAAAGAGTCATTGGTCGAATCGATGATAATGGTAAAATAACTGTGACTGAAGATGAACTTGAAACCATCATCGATACGATGGAGGAAGAAGGTTCGATTGATGAAGAAGAAGCCGACATGTTACAACGTGTCCTTGATTTATCCGAAATCACAGTCGATGAAATTATGACACCACGTGTTGACATGGTCGCCATTGACATCCAAAAAGACGTTCAACAAATCACCGATATGTTCTTTAAATACAAGTACTCCAGAATGCCGGTTTATGACAAATCGAGCGATAACATTATTGGGATCCTTTATGAACGTGATTTTTTCACGAAACTGATTAAAGGTCAACATATGAACATCAAAAAGATTTTGCGAAAAGCCTTGTTTGTTCCTGCAACAACCAAAGTCGATGCCTTGATTGAAATGTTACAAGACGAAAATAACCATATGGCCATCGTCGTTGATGAATATGGTGGAGTAGATGGCATTGTGACCATGGAAGATGCACTAGAAGAACTCGTCGGCGAAATCTATGATGAACATGATGATGTGGATGAACCCATCGTTGAAAAAGCGGATGGATTATACTATATTGATGCCGATCATGATTTATCAGCATTATTCGAAGATTTGAATTTAGGTGAAGTCCCTGAATCTAACTCTAATTCAATTGGTGGATGGCTCTTTGAAAAATTTCAAGACATTCCCGAAGTTGGCGAAAAAATCGAATTTGAACAAATGATTAACCAAACGTATAACGACCTCTCCGAATTAGTTTCGGAAGATCTAGAAATATTATCGTTCGAGGTTTTGAAAGTCAAAAAACGCCGAATTAAATCCGTAATGCTTTCGGTGAAAGTTTTCAAAAATGGCGAGCGTGAATCCGAAGTTTAGAAATACCAAGCGGGGATAGCATATCTATCCCTGTTTTTTTAGAAATAACGATCAGAAAAAGGTGATACCATGGAAAGACTCCAAAAAGTCATCGCCCAGGCCGGCGTAGCTTCAAGACGGGCCGCAGAACAAATGATTACCGATGGCCTTGTATCGGTTGATGGTAACATTGTAACCGTCCTAGGAACAATGGTTGATGAAAACCAAACCATCGTCGTCGACGGAAAAGTGTTGTCTAGAGAAGAAAAAGTCTATTTTATTTTAAATAAACCTGAGGGCTTTGTTTCGACGACGGAAGATGATAAAGGGCGTAAAACGGTTCTTGATTTAGTCATTGTACCGCAAAGAATTTTCCCTATCGGACGTCTAGACTATGATACGTCTGGTGTTATACTTTTAACCAATGATGGCGATTTTATGAATGCTTTAATCCATCCGAAATTCAAAGTAGAAAAAGAATACCAAGTCAAAATTGAAGGTTTATTGCGAAAAGAAACATCTAAACTTTTATGCCGCGGCGTCAACTTAGGGGATTTTAAGAGTGGTCCCGCAAGAATTTTTGATGTAAAATACGATGAAACGAAAACCAATTCGTATTTATCAATCATCATTACCGAAGGAAAATACCATCAAATTAAAAGAATGTTTGAAGCGGTTGGCCATCCGGTCATGAAACTTCGCAGACATCGATTTGGGTCCATAACAGCCGATGGATTGCCCCTCGGTGAATACCGCAGATTGAAACCTCATGAAATCAAGCAACTATGGAATTTGAGCCGTTTTGGAAAAACAGAAGAACGATAATATTGAACGATTTGTAGTATACAATCGAATGATTGTGGTATAATGTATAAAGGTTGGGGGGCGATTAAATGAAACAACATGCCATCGCAATCGACGGACCTGCAGGAGCAGGGAAATCGACCGTTGCGAAAATGCTCGCAAAGCGTCTTGGATATGTCTATATCGACACAGGTGCAATGTACCGGGCAACCACCTATAAAGCAATGCGTTTAAAAATCAATTTAGAAAATCCTGATGACTATTCATTTCTCGAAACAACAGAAATGAAATTCATCGATGATGTTTTATACGTTGATGGTGAAGAAATCACTAAAAAAATAAGAACCAACATCGTCAACCAAAATGTCTCATTAGTGGCGAGTCACATTCCCGTCAGAAACGAACTCGTTCGCTTGCAGCAAGCAATCGCTGCAAAAACGAACGTCGTGATGGACGGAAGAGACATCGGCACTGTCGTATTACCGCATGCTGACCTAAAAATCTTCATGACCGCGACTGTTGAAGAACGTGCGCGAAGAAGACATGAAGAAAACATAGCCAATAACATCGAATCAGATTATCAAAAAATCTTTAAGGATATTGAACGTCGTGACAAAATCGATTCAACGCGTATGTATAATCCTTTAAGACAAGCTGAGGATGCCATCTATCTTGACACTTCGCATCTCGACATCGATACGGTCAGCGAAGTCATCTACCAAATGTTTATGAAAATCATTAAGGATAATAAGGAGTGAACAACAATGGAAGCAAACAACCTCAAAGTCGGAGACAACGTCACCGATAAAGATCTCAAAGTCGGAGACATCGTTACCGGCAAAGTCATCCAAGTAGAAACAAATCAAGTCTTAGTCGATGTCGGCTACGCATTCGAGGGAACCGTTTATAAAGAACATCTCTCGGCTGAAAAAATCACTGACTGTAACAAAGTCGTAAAAGTGGGCGACGACTTGAAAGTCAAAGTTACAAAAATCAGCCATGGTGACGATAAAAACGTCATGATGCTTTCATGTCTCGATTTAGAAAGAAAAGCGAAATTAGAGCAACATAAAGCCGAATTAGAAGTTGATAAGAATGTCGAAGCAAAAGTGACACAAGCGGTCAAAGGTGGAATGCTATTAAAATTTCATGGCATCGAAATCTTCATTCCTGATTCACTCGTTTCACTGCATTCAACAACGCCAGAATCATTACAAGAATTAAAAAGTGGTTTAGTCGGCAAAACTGAAACCGTCAAAATCATTGAAATCCGCAACGAAAAAGGCAGAGACAAATATATTGGCTCGCGTAAACAAGTTGAATACGAAGTTTTAAAAACGATTGAAAAAGCTGAATTAGCTGAATTAAGCGTTGGTAAAATTCTCAAAGGAACCGTCGAAAGAATCGCTGATTTCGGTGCGTTTGTCAAAATTGGCGAACACGTTGAAGGTTTAATCCACATTAGCGAATTATCGCATTATCACACTTCGAAAGTTGAAGAAGTCGTGAAAGTTGGCGACGAAGTTACAGCAAAAATCATAAAACTCGCTGGTAAAAAAATCAGCCTTTCGATTCGTGCTTTACAAGAAAAACCATGGGATCTATTTATTAAATCTCATAAGGTTGGCGATACTGTCATCGGTACAGTTTGGAAAAAAATGCAATTTGGGATGCTCATTGAAGTAGAAAAAGAAATTCGTGGTTTACTTTCGCGTTTCGACTACTCCTGGAATCCTAACGAGAATTTAGCCGGTCAAGTTCAAGTTGGCGACAAACTCGAATTACAACTCACTTCAATTGACCTCGAAAAACAACAATTCACCTTATCAAAAAAACATTTGGAATATAATCCTTGGGCTGATGTTAAAATCAAAGTCGGGGAAACTGTCAGTGCTACTGTCAAATCGCTTCTTGAAAAAGGTGCTTTAGTAGAAATTTCTGGTGTCGAAGGCTTCCTTCCAATCAGCGAATTAAAAGAAGACAGAGTTCAAAAAGTTGATGAAGTTGTCAAAGTTGGCGATGTTCTCAAAGTTGAAGTCCTCCAAGTATTCCCCAAAGAATGGAAATTGACTGTTTCTTTAAAAAAAGCACAAGATAAAGTCAATCGCAGCGAATTCGAATCGCATTTAAAAGATAATGTTTCATCAGATCAATCCTTAGCTGATTTATTTGCAAAATTCAAAAAATAAGAAATAGGTGTTATGCATGTTACCCATTGTAGCCATTGTCGGCCGTCCGAATGTTGGAAAATCAACATTGTTCAATCGGATTGTCGGGGAAAGAGTTGCGATCACAGACGATCAACCGGGTGTGACACGCGATCGGATTTATGCTCAAGCTGAATGGCTTGGCCGAAAATTTAATGTCATTGATACTGGGGGCATCGAGATTAGCGATGCACCCTTTTTGACTGAAATTAAAGCTCAAGTCGAAATTGCCATCGAAGAAGCACACGTAATCGTCTTTGTAACGGACGCAAGAACCGGAATGGTTGATGATGACCGTGAAGTCATGAAAATGCTCTATAACGTCAAAAAACCAGTCTTAGTGGCCGTTAATAAAGTCGATGATCAAAAGTATATGCACGAAATCTATGATTTTTACCAATTAGGACCTGACGAAGTCATCGGTGTTTCTGCGAGTCATGGCATTGGAATTGGTGATTTATTGGAAAAAATCTGTCTTGTTTTACCGCAAGCCATCGAAGATGGTTATGACGAATCCGTTGTTAGAATGGCCATTATTGGTCGTCCAAATGTTGGAAAATCCTCATTAACAAACGCCATTTTAGGTGAAGATCGAGTGATCGTTTCATCGATTCAAGGAACGACAACTGATGCCATCGACACCCCTTTTCATAAAGATGGAAAAGACTTTGTCGTCATTGATACGGCGGGATTAAGAAAACGTGGTAAAATCTGGGAATCTGTTGAAAAATACAGCGCTTTAAGAGCAATGCAAGCCATTGAACGAGCGGATGTTGCATTAATGGTCATCGACGCTGAACAAGGCATCATTGAGCAAGATAAACACGTCGCTGGATACGCTCTTGATTCTGGTAAAGCGATGATTCTCGTTGTGAATAAATGGGACATCATCGAAAAAGACGATTCGACCATGGGTGAATGGGTTAAAAAAATCCGGGCAGAATTTCAATTCTTGACCTATATTCCGATTGCCTTTGTTTCCGCAAAGAAAAAACAAAGAATTCATACGCTATTCCCATTGATTGAAAAAGTCTATGAAAATTATGAAAGACGGATTTCGACCTCGGTCTTAAATGAAGTCATCACCGATGCGATGTCACTCAATCCACCGAAAGAACATAACCATGTCAAGATAAAAGTGTATTACGCAACGCAAGTTGCTAGCAAGTGTCCAACCTTCGTCCTTTTTGTGAACGATTCGGATGCGATGCACTTTTCCTATCAACGTTATCTTGAAAATCGATTGAGAGAACGTTTCGATTTTGAAGGAACTCCTATCAAATTAATCCTCAGAAAACGTGATTAACGCGAGTTTTCGCGAAATAAATTAATAATTTTTGACAAGTCACTTGCAATTTTCTTTTTATGTCCTTATAATGATAATATCAAAACTAAAGGAGGAATAAAATAAATGAACAAATCTGAATTAGTTGCGCGTATAGCTGAACTAGCTGATCTTACTAAAAAAGATGCTGAAAATGCATTGAATTCCACAGTTTTAGCAATTCAAGAAGCCTTGGTTAAAGGTGAAAAAGTCATTTTAACCGGATTTGGTACTTTCGAAGTCAAAGAACGTAAAGCAAGAGCTGGACACGATCCAAGAAGTGGCGCAATCATTAGCATTCCGTCATTAAAAGCACCGACTTTCAAAGCTGGAAAAGTTTTAAAAGAATCAGTTCGCTAACACGATAAAGAAAACTGAACGGACTATTCCGTTCAGTCTTTTTTTTGCTCATTTTTTTAAAATAATGGAAAGCCCAATACCGCAATCATGTAGAGTGCAAAGGCAAAGAAATTATTGATGAAATGGACGCCAATTGTGACATAGATATTGTTTTTTGACCAGTGATAGACGAAGCCAAAGACGCCACCCATTAAAATATAAGGTATGGATTGAACAAAGTCGCCATAGGCAATGACATGCATTAACCCAAAGATCGCCCCAGAAATGATAATCGCTGCGGGAGCACCAAAACGACGGTCTAGCCATCCGAAAATAACTTTTCGGTAAATGACTTCTTCAACAATCGGCGTCAAGACACAAAGCATCAAGAAAAGGATTAAAAGCCTGAAGGGGTCGGCAGTAAACATCGAGGCTATCGTCATTTCATTTTGAGACGTGTCAGCGGCGCCAAGAACCTCTAAGATGAATTGAGCAATCATCATCGCCCCATAAACCATGGCGGAACCCACGACAATTTTACCCAATGAATTTGATATATTTGCTTTAAACTCTTTGAATCGTTTTTTAAAGTTATAGCGGTCAATCAATAAAAATGCGACACCCAATACCAATGCTTGTGAAAAATTGAACA
>DIJY01000011.1:0-5160 GCA_002421405.1 Caryophanales bacterium UBA5632
CCGGTAAAGAACTCAACAAACGCCCATACGCCCCTGGCCAACATGGACAAAGACGCTCGAAGCTTTCCGAATACGGAACTCAACTTCAAGAAAAACAACGTGTTCGTTTCACTTATGGTGTAAACGAAAAACAATTCCGCAAAACGTTTAACGAAGCTAAAAAAATGGCTGGCAAACAAGGTTCGAACTTCTTGTTCTTACTTGAAAGCCGCCTTGACAACCTCGTTTACAGAGCTGGATTTGCAAGAACCCGTCAACAAGCCCGTCAATTAGTTAACCATGGTCACATTTTACTTGATGGTAAAAAAGCTTCAATTCCATCATTAAGAGTGAAACCAGGTCAAATGATTACTGTTAAAGAAGCTTCTAAAGATCTTCAAATCATTAAAGATGCTTTAACTGCGGTCGTTTCAAGACTTGAATTCGTTAGCTACGATGAAAACAAACAAGCTGCTACTTATGTTCGTTTACCGGAAAGAACTGAAATTCTTCCCGAAATCAAAGAAGCACTCATCGTCGAACTTTATAACAAATAAATTTAAAGCCCGTTCATTTGAATGGGTTTTTTATTTTTTTAATCATCATAAGCCATAAATATGAATAGATGGGGTACAATAGAGTTGGTGATTTTATGAAATTTAAAACTTTGAAAATTCAAGACCACACAATGTATGAAATGTTTCGGCAAGCTTGTCCTTTATGTATGAACTATTTGGGCAGTGAACTCAACTTTCAAAACTTGATGACATGGAAAATTGCGGATCAAATTGAATATTCCGTCATTGATGAAAAAACTTTGGTCATTAAGGGTAAAAACAAGGGAATTCCTTATTTTTTTGCACCAATGGCCCCAACCTCAGATGATTTTATCGAAGCAATCAAACGAATGGAAAAATGTGCCGTTGATCACAATGTTCCATTTCTAGTGAAAGGCTTATCTGAAGAAATGGTAGACTTAATTCGTTCAAGGGGATTGAAATACCGCATGGATGAGGAAAGAGATTATGCTGAATATCTCTATTCTAGCGAAAGCATAAGAACTTTATCTGGAAAAAAATATAATAAGAAAAGAAATCTACTCAATCAGTTCATGAAAAATTCAGACTATGAATTGAAAGCATACGAACCGATTGATGACCCTTTAATTCAAAATTTATTGTATCGTTGGGAGCGTAAAAAAAGCCATGCCTTTGAACATCGAGCTATTTTTGATGCTTTGAAACATTTAGAAGTTCTCAACTTATTTTGTGATTTAATCATCATTGATGGTGTTGCCCATGCATTCTCAATCGGAACAAAAACGAAAGAGATGGGACTGGTGCTATTCGAAAAAGCCGATACTTCCTATACCGGAATTTATCAAGCCATGAATTATTTATTTGCGAATCGCCATTTTGAGGATGTCGCGTTGATTAACCGGCAAGAAGACTTGGGTATTTTGGAACTAAGAAAAGCAAAAATGTCTTATAATCCCATTGGATTTGTCAAAAAATTTACATTAATGCGCAATCATTTGACGATGGATGAGGTCCATGAATTAAAACAACTTTACCAAGAAGCGTTTGATGATTCAGAAGGTTATCTCAATTATTTCTTTAATCAAAAATATCGTGCAGAAAATGTGGTCTTTGTCAAAGCGTCAAAAATGATTGTTTCAGCGCTTCATTTGGTCAAAAAGACGCTATTAGTCGATGAAATCGCTTATCCATTACCTTTCGTTGTCGCCGCAGCCACCCTCAAAAGTCATCGGAACCAAGGATATATGAATAGAGTCATAAAACAAACGATGACTGAACTCTATAACCGCAAATATCCCCTTTGTGCATTGTCGCCATTTGAAGAATCTTTTTACCAACCGTTTGGGTTTGAATCCGTCATTCGAACGAATCAAGTTCAAGTCAATATTGATGATACTTCTTCGTTTCAAAAGCAAGTCGCTACCCTTGAAGATATCGATCGATTAATCATTCTTTATTCAACGTATATGGCTTCAAAGAATATCTATATCGAACGTAAAATTAGTGATTGGGAATCCCTCTTTCATGAAGTTCAAGCCGATGAGGGTTCGATTATCATCTTAACGAAGCTGGGAAAAGATGTTGGTTACTATACCTTATTTAATCAAACCATTGAGGAATTATGTTTGCTCGATACAAGTACAGTCCCCAGTGAACCTGAATTCCAATCGGGTAAAATTGATCAAATAAATCAAGTCGACGGTGAAAGTCGGTTGATGATAAGAATAATCAATACGAAACGTTTTTTAGAACATTATCCTTTTTCTGAGGCCATCACTGAAAAATATCGGATTCACATCAAAGATGATTTCTTTGAAGCGAACGATATTACCATTGAACTATCGATAAACCAAGGAAATGTCTCCATCAGAGATGTTGAAATCTTCGATCAAGAGCTTAGCGTGAATGAATTGACGCAATGGGCTTTTTCTATCGGTCATTATCCATTTACAAAACCCAACGCTTCCATATTTGACCGCTATTAAATTTTGGCCCTTTGGGGCCTTTTTTTTATAAAAAAAGAACCGACAAAGTCGGTTCAAAGGTTATTTTTTAACTGCGGCTTGCGCCATATAAACAAATTGATCTGGGTCTAAAGAAGCGCCACCAATGAGTGCACCATCGATATTCTCTTTGGATAGCAATTCATCAATGTTTTTCGGGTTAACGGATCCACCGTATTGGATTCTAACCGTTTGTTCCACCGCTTCAGAATACAATTCTTTGATGATAGAACGAATGTATCCGCATGCTTCATCTGCGATATCCGCCGTTGCCGTTTTTCCGGTTCCAATGGCCCAAACCGGTTCATAAGCAATGACAATTTTTTTCATGTCTTTTTCAGTAACGCCCGCGAATGCTTTTGTGACTTGACGGTATAAGACTTCGTGGGTTGTATTGTTTTCGCGCTCTTCTAATAATTCACCGACACAGACAATCGGCGTGAGATGATTTCTAATAGCGGCGAAAACTTTCAAATTGACTAATTCGTCGGTTTCATAGAAATATTTGCGTCTTTCCGAATGACCAATCACAACGTAATCGATATTATAACTTTCGAGGAGCGGACCAGAAAGTTCTCCAGTATAAGCACCTTCATCAGCGAAATGAATGTTTTGTGCGCCAATTCTTAAATTGTCGCCTTGGCGTTTGACAAGGCAACGGAACAAGGGAGCTTGAGCCAAGATGACGGTATCTACTTCTTTTATGGATGGTACCAAAGGCGATACCAGCAAAATAAAATAAAGTGCTTCATCCCGGGTTTTAAACATTTTCCAGTTCCCAGCAATAATCGGTTTTCTCATGATAGCCTCGATTAACTTAAGATCTTTTCGATATCTGCGATTGCTTTTTCAGCTTTATCGCCGATCGCGATTAGCTTAACATTTTCTCCAGCTGGAACTGCAAGACTCATCAACCCTAAAATTGATTTTGCATCGATGGTCACATTGGCATAGACCAAGCGAATATCAACATCATATTTACTCGCAGTTTGAACCATTTTCGCCGCTAATTGTGCATGAAGACCTGCCGTACTCTTAATCGTAATAATTTTTTCCATTCAAATTCTCCTCTCAGATTTAATATCCTCGTTTGGATTTAAAATCCAACGTTATAACAAATTCATTCATTGACAGAACTTTTTATTCGCCGCAACCACAATTTCCGCCGCAGCATTCTGCGTCGTCAAGTGATTCAACGCCTGGCAATGTTTTTCCTTCTAAGTATTCTAATGAGGCGCCACCACCGGTTGAAATATGCGTGAATTTATCAGCGTATCCCATTTGGATTGCGGCTGCGGCAGAGTCTCCACCGCCGATGATTGTTTTAGCGTCTTTCATACTCGCTAAGATTTCACAAATAGCTTTCGTCCCTTTGGCAAAGTTTTCAAATTCGAAAACGCCGAGCGGTCCGTTCCAAACCACTGTTTTTGCGCCTTTCAATTCTTTCTTGAAAAGTTCAATGGTTTTGGGTCCGACATCGAGTCCTTCTTCATCGTCTTTGATGCCTTTATAATCGGTGGTATGGAAGGGGGTATCATTTTTAAATTCTTTTGTCACAACCACGTCGACGGGAAGAATAATCTTACCATTGGCTTTCTTTAATAATTCAGTAGCGAGATCAACTTTGTCAAGCTCGCAAATTGATTTACCAATCGGATAGCCTAAAGCTTTCATAAAGGTATAAGCCATACCGCCACCAATTAAAATCTTATCGGCTTTTTGCAATAAGTTTTCAATGACACCAATTTTATCAGAAACTTTCGCTCCTCCTAAAATGGCGACGAAAGGACGAACAGGGTTATCGACAGATCCACCGATGAACCGCAATTCTTTTTCCATTAAATAGCCAGCGACAGCCGGTAGATGTTTGGCAATTCCGGCATTCGATGCATGAGCACGATGGGCGGTTCCAAAAGCATCATTAACGAGTATATCACCTAAACTTGCCCAATATAAACCGAGTTCAGGATTATTTTTGGACTCCTTTTTACCTTCAACGTCTTCAAATCGGGTGTTTTCAAACATTAAAACTTCTCCGACTTTCATTTCGTCAATGGCTTTTTCTAACGCTTCTCCACGCGTGAACGGAATAAACGTTACGGCTTGACCCAATAATTCAGAAAGTCTTTTTGCGACTGGCGCTAATGATGACTTCGCCATGTCTTCTTTACTTTCTACTCTTCCGAGATGGGAGAATAAAATAGCTTTTCCTTTTTCTTCAATAATATACTTGATGGTTGGAATCGCTTGAACGATTCGGTTGTCATCGGTAATGACACCGTCTTTCATCGGAACGTTGAAGTCAACTCGGACTAAAACGCGTTTACCAGTGAGTACAACATCTTCTAATGATTTTTTATTCATTTGAAACCTCCTAAATAGATAGAATCGACCAACATAATTATACTATTGATTCATCAAAAATGCCACATTTATGTGCTCTAAATTCATCATGTAAACACTTTCTTATTTTTCAGATTTGATTCAAGTGCATCAATTAATCCATTTGACAGCTTCATTTGTCTTACAAATGGATTGAGCGCGATAGAATCGACTGATGTGCCACTTTTAAAGTAGATTGTGATTGTGTCCTTCGTTTTCGTTAAAGACTTCGCAATTGCGTAATAATTGATTAAAAA
>DIJY01000011.1:5193-15706 GCA_002421405.1 Caryophanales bacterium UBA5632
GGAATCTTATTGGAACAATGCAAGATTTTACGCGTTTGTTTTAACGTTGTTTCCACCGTTCTTAACGATTGATTTGCGAGTCGATTTAAAACGCCCATCAAAGAAGCGTCGATTTGAATCAATTTGCCATCTTCTAATATTTCTAGGATTCCGATTGAATTTCGCAAGATATATTCTATCATAGTATCACCCATTCCACTATAACAAATATTTCACGAAATGAATTTGAAAAAAAATAAAAGCCGCCATTTGATTGGCGGCTGATTGAATTATTGAGCTACATCGACTTTAACAGGCGTGCCTTTGAGAATTCTTAGTTCGTTATCGACATCGAAGAAATGGCATTTGTTCATGTTAAAAGCGAGATTAATTTTATCGCCAATATGAACGTCACTTCTTGCGTTGACTTTCGCAATGATGTTTGTATTGCCAATCGAGATGTGGATGTTGGTTTCAGCGCCGAGTAATTCAGCGACGTCAACGAGTAAGTTCGCAGAAGAATCTTTGTAAGTTTCTAAAGCAACCAATTCATCATGAATATCTTCAGGGCGAATGCCTAAAACGATTTGACGATCTAAATAGTCTTTATCTTTTAATAAAGCAAATTTAGGTTCTGGCACTTTGAATTTTAAGTTTTCACAATAGAATATTCCGTCTTTATGAACTTCACCGGTTAAGAAATTCATTGCAGGGGTGCCGATGAATCCCGCTACGAACATGTTGTTAGGATTGTCATAAATGTCTTTTGGTGCACCGATTTGTTGGATGCGTCCATCTTTCATGACAACGATTCTCGTTGCCATGGTCATGGCTTCAATTTGGTCATGGGTTACGTAAATCGTGGTTGTTCCCAGTCTTTCATGAAGTTTAATTAATTCTGCTCTCATTGCAACACGAAGTTTCGCATCAAGATTGGAGAGGGGTTCGTCCATTAAGAATACTTTCGCATCACGAACAATGGCGCGACCTAAAGCAACACGTTGTCTTTGTCCACCGGATAATGCTTTTGGTTTTCTATCAAGATAACCGGTTAAGCCTAAAATATCAGCGGCGTTTTTAACGCGACGTTCAATTTCATCTTTTGGCATCTTTCTAAGTTTTAATCCGAAAGCCATGTTGTCATAAACTGACATGTGAGGATAAAGTGCGTAAGATTGGAAAACCATCGCGATGTTTCTGTCTTTAGGAGCGACATCGTTGACCATTACGTCATCGATATAGAGTTCTCCTGCCGTGATTTCTTCAAGTCCAGCGACCATCCGAAGGGTGGTTGATTTACCGCAACCTGACGGTCCAACGAAAACGATAAATTCTTTGTCTTTGACTTCTAAGGAGAAGTCGAATACGGCTTGAACACCATTGTCATAAATCTTGTCTAAATGTTTAAAAGATAATGTTGCCATGAAATACCTCCTATTTAAATCATAAAATCAAATATAGTATAACGATAATTGGTAAAAATGCCTATGGGCAAGTTGCACAAACTATGCTCTATAAAGCAAATATAGGGCTAAAGCACCTTGAAAAGACTTAATATCAATCCCGGTTTTCATCATAAAATGATCGAGTCGATAATTCAAAGTGTTGCGGTGCATAAAAAGACGTTTCGATGCTTTTGAAGCATTTTGATTTTCTTTAATAAATCCTAAGACCGAATCGATGGTATCTGATCCTACAAGTTGAGTATAATAATTCTTGAGCGTATTTTTGATGTCAGTTAATTTGAGGAAAACAATTTCAGGAATGACTTGTTCAATATGATAAACGCCCACATTAAGTCTTTCTAGACAAGGTAAGACATCATCAATGGGAAAATCAAGCGAACTTGGAGCGACAAAAGCGGTGAAGTCATGGTAAAGTTCTTGAATTACTAATTCCCGAAATTCTTGAAGGTTCATCGCCTCTTCGTCATCAATGCCTAATTTTATGAGGTTATCTTTGCGTCCGAGTAATGAAATGCCCGGATAAATAGACAAAAACGCGACCAAGGATTCTTCGTCGACGTTTTTTAAATAGAGATAGATTGTTTTCATGCCCATGGCCACACCTCCAAAATGATTAGATGACGTAGTCGCCTCGGTAACTGAGCAACATGACTTGATCAACGCCTTTTAATGATTTTAAAGCATTGATCCGTTTGGTAATATCCTTTTGACCACGTACTTCGAAGGTAAATTCGGCTTTATCTTCAAGAATGGTTTTATTTCTAATTTGGAATTTAGTGTAAACATCCTTAATGCCAGCGAGTAAATTATCTTCATCAAACTCGCCTGAAAGACGAATGATTAAGATAAAAGGCGTCGTAAAAAGTTCTAAAGATTGAACCATTAATATGCAAAGTCCAATCACCACTGAGCCAATCACCGCAAGCAACCAGGAGTTCGCGCCAACCGTAATGCCGACACCAATCGTCCAAAACATAAAGATGGTGTCAAGCGGGTTTTTAATGGCGGTTCTAAAACGCACAATTGAAAGTGCACCCACCATCCCGAGCGATAATACAATATTGGATGCGACCGCCATGATGACCATCGCGGTTACTAAAGCAGCGACGGGTAACGTCATCGCAAAGCTTTTGTTATAAACGGTGGTTTGATAACTGAGTTTATAAATAAAAAGCACCCATAAACTGAGAATAAAGGCAATCACAAGATTTAAAATAACTTCAGTTACCGTTAACTCCATCGATTGAATTTGATCAAAAAAATCACTAATTGCTAAAATGTATGGACTCAAAGCCATCCCTCAATTCTTCTAGTTGAACAAGATGATCCAACCCATGTAATATTTTGAAAACGAACACACTTGGTATTTATGTGAAAATACCACTTTACGAATCATTTCGGGAATGAAGCCAGAATACTTCACTTCTAAAATCATCAATCCAGGTTCATGGACTTTTCGTGCAAAACCAGGACTATTTCCAAACTGATAAGCCACGATTTCTTTATCAAAGGTGATTCGAACATCGCCCTCAGGATAGATGTAGGCTTCTCTTGCGTAATCAACGACAACCTCAGGATGCAAATCATCCATTTTCATCCGTGTGACGATATCGGCAATGAGAGGTATATCAAGGTGTTCATATAAAACATCAAAATCCCGATCAATTAATGCATTGGATAATTCTTGAGTTACCCACATCGATTCTTTACCGGTGAGATTGCCAACCTTGGTTTTGAATTCTAATCTGACATCATCGCGACTGTAAGAACGTAAACGAAACTTTTGATGGTATTCAATGCCATCCGCCTTCTCACTCACCCGCGATGCGTACAAATCATCAAAATAGACGCTGGATACGAAGTAGTCGCGGGTGGTGGAATTGGCGTGTGAATCAAGGGTCATCAAAAGTGATAGTTGATCTCTTAATTTGCGGTATTCCTCATAAGTAATTAAAAACTTTAGTTCTGTCCGTTTGATATCCAAACTATCCACGTCCTCTTGATACAGGTTCTTCAAAAATTATAGCACAGAATTGTGATAAAGAATGATGGTTTTTTTATTTTATTATTTTTTATTCGCCGGTAATACCCGTTTTTTCGATGCCTTGTACGAATGATTTTTGACCAACGAAATAAATCAATAGTAAAGGAATAATGGAAATAACGGTCGCAGCCATTTTGAAAGATTCAACCAGTTGCATCCCTGAAGTTTCATCGGGACGGGATGGATCAGTAGATCGAGTGCCAAATAAAGAGTCAAATTTACCAAGTTGATTGGTAAAGAGTGGTATGCCATCACCAACAAGCATATTCGTTACATAAGTTTCATTCCAGTTCCATACGAATGAAAATAAGAAAACAACGACGATGGTCGAAAGCGATAACTTAATGGTGATATGCCAGAATAATTGTGCGGGGTTCGCACCGTCAATTTTACCGGCTTCATATAAGTCGTTGGGAATTAATTTAAAGAAATTCACAAAAATCATGATGAGAATTGCGCTATTTATCCCTTGGCCAAAGAACGCCATAATCAATTGTGATTGATACGTGTTCAAGCCTTTTCCAACGCCAGTCCAATTCAATTGTTGATAAAGCGAATTGAACATGTTGTACTGAGTAATCAAAAGAATAGGAACCGGAATTATAAAAGAGAGTAATAAGATGGTATAGAGAAATTTTTTCCCTTTGAACTCATATCGAGCAAATGCAAATCCGGTTAAGGCAGATATGATTGTTTGGAAAATAGCTAAAAAGAATGAATACTTAATCGAATTGACTAAGGATACCGAACCATTTAAAACCCTCCATGCAACCGAAAAATTCGAAAACGAGAAGACTTTGGGAAACCAAACAACTTCAGGGTTGACTAGATCGGCTGATGTCATGAAAGAAAGTGAAATCATCTTTAAGATAGGATACAAGAAAACATAAGCAATGGTCACTAAGAAAAGGTAGATAATAATTTGCGAAAGAATGTGCGTCAGTTTTGATTTGTGAGTGCGAAGGTATTCTTTGGTATTATCTTTGAGGATGATGGTTTTTGACTTCATAAGTCCAAATTTAGCTAGTAATGTTTTCATTCTGCAACCACCTCCCTGCTTTTCTGTTTAAGGCGTCTCTTAGCAATGTCTTCCATGTTTAAACGTTGAATCGAAGATAAAGTGACTTGTTTGACTTTTTCAGGTCTGCCTAAGAGGAGATAAGCGATTCCGACCAATCCAAACACCACGAGAGAATAAATAAATGCGAAGGTTGAGGCGAGTCCTATGCCAGCTGCGGAAGTATAAATTGAATTTTGAATCGTGTAGTAAACCGGATTTAATGCGAAGGTTCCTAATTGGACAATCGTAAAGACAGCCGTGATAAATGCGGTCGGTTTTACGATTGGAACTTTAATTTTCCATAGAATTTGCCAACCATTCGCGCCATCGATTTTCGCTGCTTCATAGAGATTGACATTGATTTTTTGAAGCGCATTCAAAAATAGAATAACAGGAATTCCGGTAAACCATAAAACCATGGTAAAGTTTGAAAATAATCCAGACAACGCTTCTGCAAGTCCGGGACTATAGGACATAATCATTTTAAATACAATATTTTTTTCATAATCAAGCAGCGTTCCTGCCCCATTCCAACGAAGAATGCCAATAACGGGACCACTCATGATAATAACCGGTAAGAAATAAATGACACGGAATACACTTTGACCTTTAACGCCCGTATTCAGTAAAATTGCCAAAATGAAAGCAACAATAATAATCGTGGGGACATAGGTCGCTTCCATAATCACAAAATCGATTAATTGTGGAAAGAAATACAAGTTTCTAAATGCAATCCCAAAGTTTCCGGCAGTAACATTTAAATTATAAGTATAAACCAAAGTGTTGGCTTCTCGGGTGATTTGAAATGCCGTATTATAAATCGTTTGAAAGAAAGGATAAACAACAAAAACGGTAAATCCGATCAGCCAAGGCAAAATGAATAGATAAGCAATTTTATTCTGGTTTTCAATATTTGACGTTGCCGTCAAATTTTTTAGAGTATTATTTTTTGCCATCTTACTCACCTCCTAAAACAACATAAGAGGTTGCCAAAACCGGGGTTGTACCAACCATTTCGGTACTGTCGCCATAATTGATAATGATTTGAACACCGTTTGAATAAGTGTTGCGAATTAAACCAGAGGCTAAAACTTCACGATTAGTCCAAGTCGCACCAATGACTTCTTTTAAGGCACCGTTCACCGAGAAATAGATTTCTTCAATTAATTCTTCATAAAGTGCATATTCTGTCGAATAATAAATGGATGAATTGGTATCGGTTAATACATAAGACGGTTTTTGCGTCAAAATGAAGGATGGATATAGATTATAATCAACCATTCTCAAGACATCATGGGTGGTGTAGAATGAGAAGTTTGCGTAAATTGCATACATCTCCATTGTGTTTTGCAATAAGATTTGTAAGAACGGAACCGTATCGGTTTCAATCAAATATTGTGTTGTATAAACATCCATTTGCAAATAACGATCGGTGTACTTATAGAGATAGCTATTCGGTTTCGTTAAGTTGAGTAAGGCTTCGCCATCGTATGCCGCAAATGCTTCTCTAAAAAGTTCAATCGCTTGAGTTCTCGTTGTTCCCGATCCCGTATAATCAGTAATCAGATTCGATGTCATACCACTGACAGTCAAGGAGTCGACGCCCATGTTTAAGAATGTTTTCGATTGACGGTCAAGCCATTCAACACTTTTGATGGGTCTTGCATAATAGAAAACCGAAATCATCTCATTATAGGTTAAGACGCGTCCATACCATCCTGCCGGATGTTTAGTCGCATTTCGATATAATGAGATTTGTTCTTCATTGATGTTGAAGTAATCTTGATAGAATGAAAGATCGATGCCTAATTCTTGCATCTCTTCAATTGCTTTACGATATGCCGATTTTGATCCAATCGCACCCGAGAAAACCGTTTTTGAAGGATTGCCGAGGGTGATTCCTTCTTTTTGCCAGCCAAGCATGCCTGAAGAAATGTTTTCAATCCCCTTGGAAGAAACATCTTTTAAGATCTCCACAACATTTTTAGCCGAAGTAGCAACCATGGTATTATAGCCAACAATCGAATTTTCGGAATCGGCCATGAGGAAGTCTAAACGAATTCCAATGTTTTCCATCACCGAATTTTTGAGAGCTAGTTCTTCTTGTTCTATTAAATAGTCTTTATATTTTAAGGCCATCCCAACGTAATTAGCTGGGTACCCATCCGTTGATCCGTCTCCTGATAAAAAGTTATAATTCATGACGATATCAAAGTGATTGATGTCATCCCAAATGGAAGGAACGGGATTATCGCCATCGAGGGTATAGAGTTTATTATAAGAAAAATTGTAGTTGAAGTTCGCATGAGTTGAATTGTACTTGTATATATTTTCTTCCGGAATCGAAATAATTGACATATATTCGGCACCACTCGTTGCATATGCGACAAAAGCCGCTTGGTTATTTCCATGTGAAATACCATATACTGGAATCGAAGCCGTTTTAAATGGAACGTAAGCGCCACCGGTCGTACGGTAGTTTTGATAATTTTGGGAAGCATCATCCCCAAAAACGTAAGCTTTATATGCCTTTAATGATACGGAATTGTCACGGAATCGAATTAAAGCACCGGTTCCATCTGGAACAAATGCATATCCGCCAATCATGGGTTGTTGAATCTCTTGAACGGTATAATCTGCGGTTTCTGTGAGGGTGGCATCGACTGCTGTGTAAACGGTATTCACTCCACCTACTGCACCCATATAGTTCGCAATCCCAATGTTAGAAAGAAATTTCGTTGCAGTACCCGTAATATTTTCATTCAGAATCTCTAATTTAAAACCATCTTCAGAAAGATAGATATCAGCGATAATTTGTAAATCAAGATCCTTGCTGACACCTAGATTCGTCGCATTGACTGTAAAACGCCAATGCGTTGAATCGCCATTCACTTTTGCTAATTTCGAAGTAACTTTGTAGAGTGAAGTCTTCAAATAACTTGAATAAACCGTGCTTTGAGAGAAGATTTGATCGCTTGCCCCTTTAGAATAATAGTTAAAGTAAATCAATGAATTCGCTTGTAATGGTCCGGTTGTTGTTCCTGTTAAAGAGTCAATCGCCGCATCACACTTATCTTGAAATTCACCGAATGAAATATCGCCATCTTTATAGTCTCTTAACGCGCCTTTGCAAGCGGTGCTTTGCGTTGCTTTTGTTACGTTTGGATCAACGTCGAGCCCTGTCTTCCAAGTATATCCATTTCGTTTATCAAAAACCGCTAAAACATCGCGTTGTTCTTGCCAGTAAAATTTATAAGTATCGTTTTCAGAAAGCAAAGCATAGCCGCCTTCATCAAAATCAATGACAGGGATTTCATCTAATGTATCTGGATTCACATCCGTGTCACGGCCAGTCGTAACATAGGCAGCGTGCAAAATAATAGGGGTCAATGTCGCAACAAAAGCAACCATTAATAAAATTAGTTTTTTAACCGATAACATTGCGCCAGCCCTCCTTCAGAATTTCTTCAAAGAATACAAATACTTGCTTAATGGTCATTTGAATGAATGATAAAACAAGTAAGATTACAAGGATAAAGACAATGGTAAGCAAGATACTTTTGATGGTTTCGCCGAAAGTATAGTTTTGAATTTCGGCGACTGAAATAAAGATAAGTATCAATGTCCAAGCAACACCAATCACCATGATGGTGTTGAGTAAAAATAATTCATTGGTCGTCGCAACATAACTAAAGAGTGTTGAGAAAACCGAAGCAAGGATAAATGGGTAGAATGAATAAGCGACGCCTTTATAGATTTGACCAACGGTTCCTTCGCCGTCTTGGATGGAAGTAATCATATAACTACAGACAATAAACAAACCAACCACGACCACGAAGCCTAAAATGATGGATCCTAAATCAAGATCTTTTAAATCGACAAACTGGAAGATAAATCCTTTGCCAGCGACAAATAAAAGATAGGATAAGAATGCAATTAATAAGATGAGTGTTGCGCCAAAATAGGATCCTTTGACTTTTCGCCTTAAGTAATAAAATGAATCATTTGGCTTTGTAGCAACATTCTTCATGTAAAGGATATCGTTGATCAATCGAACATTTTTAACTTTGACGATTGTATTTCTGAGGCCGGTTAAGTAATGATACCGTTTATCGGTGGCTTTAATTGCGATTGATGCAATTAAGCCAAGAAAAGCAATGCCAATCATTAGCAACAAATATTCTTGGAGCCAGATATTTCTTAATTCCCAAAAAGCTTCAGAATACAATTCTCGATTACCGGCAATTTGGAAATGATAGGCTGCGAGTTTATACTCTTCTGTTTGTAAATAGTTTTTCGCAACGCCGTTATGCGCTAAAATCGATAATTGATTTAATTTTAGTACTTCAGTCCAAATCGCAATCGATTCATCGTAACGCGTTTCGTTATAATCATTAATCGCTTCATAGATCATTAAGGCATAATCAGTTGGAACGAAAGACTGTAAATAACTGTTGCTCGAATCGGCCGTCCAAATGTGTCCGTTGTTATCAACTGTAATCGCCGACAGCGTTTTAAAAATCCCAGCAATCGCAAAGTCATAAGACCCACCGAAGGTATATATGAATTCGCCATCATTGGTATAAACACCAATCCAACCTTCTTGATCTGCAGTGTAAATAATCCCGGCGTTATCCGTATAAATGTCAATTAATTTAGTACTGGATAGGAAAATATCAGATAGCATGTTAGTTCCTTGTGTATTGTGTTTCTTTAAGTTTTCATTCTCACGCAAGGATGAAGATGATGAATACACAATACCGCCATCGTCGATAAAAATTGAAGTGAAAACTGGCGGAGTAAAGTTCAATCCTAAATCAGCCAATTGTTCGTCACTATAGATGAATTGTTGGAATTGTTCACGCCAGTTCAGTCTAACTTTGTTGGCAGAGAAGAATCCAAGAAAATCACCGGTATTCGAGAGTTGAACAACGCCATCGGACGACCCTTTTGAAACGATATACATAATTCCCGCTTTATCAACTGCTATTTTTTCGGGTTGGAATAAGAGCGTTTCGTACATGATGGAGTCCGGTTTTCCAAAGGTTTGGACTAAATTGCCGGCCGCATCAAAGCGAAAAACCTTTCCTGCCGTTGGATCAGCGACATAAATATCGCCCTCATTAATATACGCTGAAGTATTCATAACAGCATAGATTCCTTGAGGATTAATCATTTCAGGATGTTTAATGTCCCAAAATGCTTTTGTTTGAGTGTTATAAACAACAATACGTTTATTGCCAGAATCGGCAATCAAGAGTTCATTTTGACTATTGAAAGTAATATCTTTCGGTGTAGATAACCCTAAGAAAGTAATGGTTTGCCCAGGCAAATAGGCATCTTGGGTTCGAACGTATTCTTGATCATCGTCAAGCGCATAGGTATAGGTCGTTGAAGAGGATGCAGTGGTTTTAGGAATAAAAGCCATGATAGCGAATCCTAAGACCAAAGCTGACAACGACAAGACCATCAATTTTTTAATTAGTCTCATAATGTCTCCCCCTATTTAATCCCTGAATGACTCATTGTATCCATCACGTTGCCTTGCATGACGATAAAAATAATGAGGTTTGGTATAAACATAACTAACCCTGCCGCCGCAGCGATCCCGACACCAGCGGGTCCCGCAGTCGCGGCCGTTAGGGTGTTCATATAGAAAGCAAAGGTTTTCTTGGTTTCATCAATGACATAAATATTGGACGATTCAGTCGTATTCCAAATGAATTGGAATGATAAAATTGCGACGGTTGCGAGCGCTGGTTTAACAAGCGGCCCCACTATTTTTGTGATGATGTGCCAATCGTTGGCACCATCAATCTTCGCCGCTTCAATCAATTCATCGGGAACTTGGTCGATAAACTGTTTGACCAAGAATAAACCAACCGGCATTGCTAAGTAAGGAATGATGTGTGCTCCAAATGAGTTGGTTAATCCTAAAGTTGTAACAACTAAATATCTTGGAAT
>DIJY01000033.1 GCA_002421405.1 Caryophanales bacterium UBA5632
TTTAAAGAACGTCGCCGCAAGTTATCAAATGCATATCGGTAACGTTGAAGCATCATTAAAAGGTTGTGACGTCGTCATTAAAGAATCGTTCTACACACAAGCCCAAGCACATGCGATGATGGAACCGCATGCGGTGAATAGCCGATTTGATTATCAAAATCGTCTGGTTTTATTTTCTTCGACACAAACCCCATTTCACGTTCGAAGGATTATCAGCCAAGCTTTGAACTTTCCATTATCACGAATTCGCGTTATTAAACCTCGAGTGGGTGGCGGATTTGGTGGAAAACAAGCGATTCATGGTGAAATCATTTGTAGCGCTGTCACGATTAAAACTGGAAAACCGGCAAAATTAGTTTTTACCAGAAAAGAAGTATTTGAATCAAGTTATTCTAGACATCCCATGCGTCTTGATATGACACTGGGTTCAGATTTTGAAGGGAATCTTAAAGCCATCGATTGTTATGTATTGTCTGATACGGGGGCTTATGGTGAGCATGCTTTGACTGTCTTCATGGTTGCTGGATCAAAAGTTTTACCGCTTTATAACAAAGTCGATTCTGTTCGTTTCCATGGTCATGTCGTCTATACGAACCATACGCCAGCAGGGGCATTTAGAGGTTATGGCGCGATTCAAGGCAACTTCGCTTTAGAATCTGCAATCGATATTTTATGTGAAAAATTAGGGATGAATCCAATCGCTTTTCGTCAAAAAAACATGATAAAAGAAGGTGAAACAAGCCCCATATTTGCAATCATGGGTGAAGGTACAGAAGGTACTGCGATGAATATGGATACTTGTAAACTAGAATACTGTTTGACAAGAGGATTAGAATTAATCAATTGGCAAAAAACATATCCTAGAATTCAAATTGATGACCATACCATTCGTAGCGTTGGAATGGCAATTGCAATGCAAGGATCGGGAATTCCTTATATTGATATGGGAGCAGCGACCATCAAATTAAACGATGATGGATTTTATAACTTACTGGTGGGTGCGACCGAAATTGGCCAAGGATCCGATACCATTCTTTCACAAATCGCTGCCGAAGAATTAATGACGACGATTGATAAAGTCATTGTATATTCTTCTGATACAGATTTAACACCGTTTGATGTGGGAGCGTACGCCTCTTCAACAACCTTCGTTTCCGGAAACGCTGTCGTTAAAGCGGCAAAGACGATGAAAACGAAATTGATTGAAGAAGCAGCTAAATTCTTTCATTGTAATATTACACAAGTTGAATTTGATGGTGAAACATTTAGTGAAACAAAAACCAATGAAACCATTACTTTAAAAGCACTCTCAAATCGTCTTTATTATAATCATGATCAGCAACAATTAATGGTCACAGAAAGCTACGTCGGACATAAATCCCCACCGCCATTCATGGCTGGGTTTGCGGAAATTGATCTTGATATCGAAACCGGTGAAGTCAAAGTCAATCGTTACGTAAGCGTCGTTGATTGTGGCGTCACGATTAATCCAAAACTCGCAAAGGGTCAAGTGGAAGGTGCTATTGTTCAAGGAATGGGAATGGCGCTCTATGAAGATGTCAAAGTTTCATCGCTTGGGAAATTAATCTCAAATGATTTCATGAGTTACCGGATTCCTTCAAGAAAGGAAGCCCCTCAACTCATCACTGAATTTGCTCTAAGTCATGAACCCAGTGGACCTTTTGGAGCGAAATCTGTTGGAGAAATAGGAATTGATACGCCACCGGCAGCAATTATGAATGCAATCTATCATGCTTGTGGGGTTCGAATTAAATCTTTGCCAGCGACACCTGAAAAAATATTAGCAGAACTAAGGAGAATAAAAAAATGAAATTAAACCTAAAAACCATCTCAATTATCTTATTTTATGGCGCAATTTGGGGCATCGTTGAAGCTAGTGTCGGCTATGTTTTACATTTCTTACCGACCTTGATTGCCGGAACCATTCTATTTCCATTTGCTTCAATCATTTTGTATCGTACCTATCAACAAACCCAATCGAGTGCATCGCTATTAGGCGTTGGTATTGTTGCTGCAACGATTAAAGCAATCAACTTTTTGTTACCAGTGACAAACGTCTTTAAGATTATCAATCCGATGATTTCAATCATTTTAGAAGCGTTGGTGGTAATGGTCGTTGTGAGAAGCCTTGTGAAGTCAAAGTGGGTAATGAAAGTCACATTACTAACCTTAGCAAGTATCACTTGGAGAGTCATCTTTTTAGGATACATGGGAATTCAAGCGTTAACGACAGGTTTTGTTGCACAACAAATCGCTTCAATGAATGCCATGGTTTCTTTTGCAATCGTTTCTGGAGTCCTTGCTGGTGCGATGAGTTTTGTCTTATTGTTACTCCTCAGTATTCCTGCTAAACTCAGAAAACCGGTCATTCAAATATCACCAATCCTTTCAATGCTAACCTTAAGCGTTGCTTTTGTTTTAACACTAATATTATAAGTCTTTCATAAAGGAGCTCCTATGGAAAACATCTATGAAAAACTGATTGATTTACAACGACGTGGAATTCCTTTAATGATGGTTACGGTGATTGAAAAAACCGGCGAAGGTCCAGTTGAAGTTGGAAAAAAGATGATTGTTGGTGAAAATCTTGAAGCGTATGGAACCGTCGGTGGCGGAGCTTTAGAATATTATGCGAGAGAGTTATGTAAGACCCTCCTCCTAAAACGAGAAAATCGCTATGAAAAGTATTTACTTGCGGAAGGAAAAGTGTATCCCGATACCATCACTTTACCGATGGCGTGTGGCGGAAAGGTATCATTAATGTATGAATATCTCGGTGCGAACGAATACGTTTATATCTTTGGTGCCGGTCATGTCGGACAAGCCTTGGCAAATGTGTTAAAAACCATGCCATTTCATGTGACTGTCATCGATGATCGAAAAGAAGTCACCAAGGTTTTTAAAAACGCAGATTTAATTTACGACATGCCTTTTGTCGAGTACATTGAAAAGTATTCAATTAAAGAAGGCAGTTTTGTTGTTGTTTGTACGCCAGCGCATCAATATGATTATCATGTCATTAATAAAATAATCGAATTAAATCTCAAACCGAAATACATGGGAATGTTATGTTCTCCGATTAAACTGAATGATTATTTACAAAAAACGTATGATCAATTTGGGAGAGATGTGGATTTATCTAATTTCTATTCACCCATTGGCCTTAATATCGGCGGGGGTTCACCCGCAGAAATAGCGATTTCAATCTCGGCTGAAATATTGGCTGTTAGCCACAATAAATCAAATCATAATCATATGCGGGAGACCATCGATGGTGTACCTCATTACTGGTAAAATGAATGCCGGTAAAACTTCAAGAACCATTGAAATGGCCAATAAAATTTCATCTTCTGACGGATTTGTTTCATTAAAAACGATGAATCATGATGAAGTTGTTCAATTTGAATTAATGCAACTATCGACGAAAGAAATAAAAATCTTAGCCATTAATCAGCCGTTTTATAATAATCAATTTGATGCAAAAGTAACGTTAGGAACTTATTATTTTGATGAATTGGTTTTTGAATGGGCATTAAAATCAATTAAAAAAATGATTAAAAATAAGATAAGTTCCATTTTTCTCGATGAAGTCGGAATGCTTGAAATTAAAGAATCTGGTTTTTATAAGAGTATCTTAATGCTTCTAAAATCGCAGTGTGATTGTTACTTTACCATCAGAGACCAGTTTATTCCGCTTTTTATCGAAAAATTTAAAATTAATGAATATCGTATCCTAAATTAATAAAGGAGTGCTCAAATGTACGATTTAGCCGTTATCAATGGAAAGGTCTGGATTGATCAGGCGTTTCACCGCATGAATATCTATGTATTAGGTGGTAAAATCGCTTGTCTTTCTGCCTCCAGATTTGAAGCGACTGAAATTATTAATGCTACCAATGAATATATCATTCCGGGGATTATCGATCCGCACGTCCATTTTGCTTTAGGAACTAAAGAGCGACAATCAAAGGATAATTTTATGACTGGATCAACTGCTGGCGCTTTTGGTGGCGTTACAACAATCATTGATTTCCTCGATCCCGCACAGAATATCGATGAACTCAATACCAACTATCAAAGAAGAGTTGAAGAAGCGAAAAACTGCGTTGTTGACTACAAGTTTCATGCGACCATGCGGCAACCCAATCAATCATTAGAAGATTTCGTATTTCGGATGGAACAACTGAATTTAACGTCGCTAAAAATATTTACGACTTATTCGGATTCACATCGAAGAACAGATGATGATGCCATCAAGACCTTATTGAAATTAACGACCTATCATCCTTTTATCTTAATTGGGCATCTCGAAAGCGATCAATTAATTGATTTAAATCCTGATTTACCGTATCAATTACTACCGCTTTCAAGACCTTTGATAGCGGAGACAGAAGAAGCGATGAAGATTGCCGGGTTTGTTAAAGAAACAGGCGGAACTTTTTATATGGTCCACTTAACTTCTGGAGAAACCATCGAGAAGTTAAAAGCGAATTATCCAGATCTAATAAACCGCAAATTCATGATTGAAAGTTGTCCGCATTATTTCGTATTTACGGAGGAATCATTGAATAAGTCTGATGGCTATTTGTATACCATGGCTCCACCGTTAAGAACAAAAAACGATCAAGTTAAACTGAAGGATAACATCGATTATATTAATACGATTGGTACTGATCATTGTTCTTATAATATTGCATTAAAACATCGAACGCTCTTAAATCAAATCCCGTTAGGGATTGGCGGCATCGAGCATTCATTTTCTGTAATGCATACCTTATTTGGCGATAAAATCATTGATAAAATGACGAAAAACGTCGCTGAAATCTATCAACTTCCTTCCAAAGGGTTCATTAAAGTCGGAATGGATGCTGATTTTGCATTTTATGAAGTTGGAGCTCCCTTTACGATACGTTCGAGTCACAGTGCAGCCGATAACGACATTTATTTAGGAATGAGAGTCACTACAAAAGTTGTCAGAACGGTTTTAAGAGGTAAAATCATCGTTCAAAATGGCCGATTCTTAGGAAGTTTGGGAATGTTATTAAAAGGAGTTGATTACCTTGGTTAAAGCACTGATTAATGCAACAATCTATGACCATGACCATTTCATGAAAAATGCCTATGTATTATTTGAAAAGCAAATCTTCGAAGTTGGGATAATGCGTGATTTTATCAATCATAATTATGAAATCATCGATTGCGAAAATACGATTGTTATTCCAACATTTGTGCTAGCACATACGCATATCTATTCAACTTTTGCGAGGGGATTATCATTATCATATAACCCGACTAATTTTCAAGAAATTTTAGATCAATTATGGTGGAAAATGGATTCGCAAATTGATAACGATATCACTTACTGCTCAGCAATTGTTTATGGGAGTGATTGTATAAAGAATGGTATTACGACAATTATTGATCATCATGCATCAGGGTTAGATATCTATGGTTCACTCAATGCACTCAAAAAAGCAGTCGTTGATACCCTTGGTTTAAGAGGCTGTTTCTGTTTTGAAACGAGCGATCGATTTGATACCGACATGTGCATTCGTGAAAACATCGAATTTGCTGAAAAGAATCATGCATCCCATACGAGAGGCCTTTTTGGAATGCATGCTTCCATGTCATTATCAGAAGACACTCTGAAAAAAGTCAGTCAAATGAATCAATCCATTCCGATTCATATCCATGTCGCTGAAAGTGAGATGGATGAACAAAATGCAGCAGAAATGTACCATGAATCCGTGATTGAACGTTTGAATCGGCATGGACTTCTAAAAGATAATTCGTTACTCATTCATTGTGTTCATATTAGCGATACTGATATGGACATTATCAAAAAAAAGCATTGCACTGTTGTTGTCAATCTGACATCGAATTTAAATAATGCGGTTGGATTACCCGATATCATTAAGATGAGAGATAAAGGGATTCCTGTCTTAGTTGGGAACGACGGACTTGGCACTTCGATTGTCAATGAATATCAAGCGATTTATTACTTAATGCATCATCAAACGGCATCGCCCATCGGCTTTTCACTCGGTGATTTGAAACAGATGATTGAAGCAGGATATCAATATGCAAGTCAACTTTTCAATGTTAAGCTGGGTCGAATCGATGTGAAGTATGAAGCAGATTTTCAAATCATACCTTATATTCCACCGACGCCGTTCAATGCATCGAATGCATTTGGTCATCTATTCTTTGGACTCTTTAATGCTTTTAAACCAAAACATGTTTTTGTTTCTGGAATGCAAGTATTGAAAGATTATAAACTTGATAAAAATATCGAGAATCTCTATGCTTCAGCGGAGAATCAAGCTGAAATCTTATGGGATCGACTTCAAAAGGAGAAATCATAATGAATCTTAAAACTTCATTTAACGGATTATTTTTAGACAATCCCCTTATGCCTGCATCAGGACCGCTCGTTGGTGATTTTGAAAAATTAAAATTTATGCAGGATTCTGGATGTGGTGCCGTTGTTACAAAAACGATATCGACTAAACTTCCTGTGATTCCAAAGCCGTGCATTTATGGGGATAAAGACTATGTGATGAACAGCGAACTATGGAGTGAATTGCCACTTGATCAGTGGGTTCATGAAATACTACCTGAATACATGAAAATCAAAGACCGTCCATTGATCGTTTCTGTCGGATATTCAGAAGAAGATATGGCGATACTTATCCCCTTATTAGATCGCTTCGCAGATGCGTTTGAAGTGTCGACTCACTATGTTGGAACCAATCTCTCCGTCATCGAAGGTATTGTAAAAATGATTCGTTTGAATACAAAGAAACCGATTTTTATGAAAATCAGTCCGCATATTCCCAGTCCTGAACTATTTGCAAAGGCAATTAAGAATGCGGGAGCGAATGGAATCGTCGCGATCAATTCACTGGGTCCTACGATGAAAATCGATCTTGAAAAACGAAAAATAGTGTATGGAAATGATTCCGGTTTTGTTTGGACCAGCGGACCCGTGATTAAGAACCTCGCTTTAGCAACCGTTTATAAGATTAAACAAGCAGAACCGTCTTTGACCCTGATTGGCACGGGCGGTGTGAAGAGTGCAGAAGATGTCATCGAATTTCTTCTCGCTGGTGCTTCAGGGGTTCAAATGTTATCGGGTGCTTTGTTAAAGGGCAAACAACTCTATCATAAAATAATTGAAGATTTACCGAAAGCCTTAGAGAAATTCGGTTTTTCATCCATTCAAGAAGTGAGAGAGACAGTCCTCGACAAAAAATGCGATTACGTCGGTACAATCCCAAAATTAATTGAAGAGAAATGTATCAAATGCATGATTTGTAAGGATGTTTGTCCTTATTTTGCGATTGAATTTCCTGGAATCATTACGATTGATCCTATGAAGTGTTTTAGATGCGGGTTATGCGTGTCTAAATGTCCGACAAAAGCACTGGTTGTTGAATAAAATCAGGGAGGTTTTTATGACAGATATTACGAACTCGATTCCCAAATTAGATGCAAAAGACAAACTGAGCGGTCAAGCCTTATATGTTTCTGATATTCAAATTGATGGCATGATTTACGCTAAAACAGTTAGAAGTCAAATTGTAAAAGGTAAAATAATCAATATCGACATCCCTTTTCTCCCGGAGGGGTATTTTACCGTTTCAAGACAAGATGTCATGCATAAGAATGTTGTGAAAATTATCTTTGAGGACATGCCCTATTTTGCAACTGATGAAATTCATCATCTCAATGAGCCGATTATGCTTGTTGTGGGGCCTGACAAATCGGTCATTCAATCAATTGTCGATCAAATCAAAATCGAATATGTGACTGAAATTGGTGTTTTTGATGACCGTGATGCACCAGTTGCCTATAGTTTTAAAAAAGGTAATCCGAAAAAGGTGTTTAGTAAAGCTACTCAAGTGATTGAAATGAATTATCAAACAGGACTTCAAGAACAAGCCTATATTGAACCTCAAGGATTTGTCGCTTATGAAGAAGGCGAAAAGGTAACTTTAATCGGTTCAATTCAATGCCCATACTATGTAAAAAACGCAATTATTGATGCGTTAGGGTGTGAACCGAATCAAGTGCGTGTCATTCAAGCTGCCGTCGGTGGCGCTTTTGGTGGAAAAGAAGAGTATCCATCACTGATTGCTTGTCAATTGGCAGTCGCACTCAAGAAAGTTCATAAACCGATTAAACTGATCTTTGAACGGGAAGAAGATATTTTATCGACAACGAAGCGACACCCTTCAACGATCCATTTAAAAGCTGCACTCAATGAACTGAATGACGTTGTTGGATTATCCGCAGATATTCGTATCGATGGCGGAGCATACATCGGATTATCGAGTGTTGTTTTATCGCGAGCCATGATTGCGGTGTCTGGTGCTTACACCATTGAGAATATTCAAGTGGAAGGAAAAGTCTTAAGAACCAATACCGTTCCCAATGGAGCTTTCCGTGGTTTTGGAGCCCCGCAAATGATATTTGCAATTGAGATGTTCATGCACCATATCGCAAAAGAAACCAATCAAGATGCATTTGCATTTCGCATGCGACATCTTGCTCGACAAGGTGATAAAACTTCGACTTCTGGCGTTTTCCGCGATCCGATTATCTTAGAAGATTTGATTCGTGTTGCGACTGAAAAATCCAAATATCATTCAAAGGCTTTAGCTTATTCGCAAACAGGAATTCATAAAGGCATCGGCATGAGTTTCTTTTTGCACGGGTGTGGATTTACTGGTTCGGGTGAATCAACACACATCAATGCCAAGGTTAAACTTTTCAAGACTGAAGCGGGTCTTGTAAAAATATTAGTTGCAGCAGTCGATATGGGACAAGGAATTAGAACAACACTACCGAAAATCGTTTCTTCAATTTTGGAAATTCCGATTGAACGTTGTATCTTCGATTACCCTGATACTGATTTTGTACCTGATTCAGGTCCAACCGTCGCTTCGAGAACCATCATGATTGTTGGCGGTCTTGTTGCAAGAGCAGCGAAAGAATTAAAAGAAACTTGGATTGAAAACAAAGAACAATCCGTGATTAAACAATATGTTCAACCGGACTATATAAAATGGAATGAAAAGAAATTCAAAGGGGATGCCTATCCTGCTTATTCGTGGGGTGTGAATGTCGTTGAAGTCGCTGTTGATCCCTTAACATATCAGACAAAAATACTCAATGTAGTCAGTGTTTATGATGTTGGAAAAGAAATCGATGAACGAATAATTCTCGGTCAAGCCGATGGTGGAATCGTTCAAGGAATAGCTTATGGATATTTGGAGAATATGGTCGCTGTTGATGGAAAAATCAAACAAAAAAACTTAACAGACTATATTATTCCAACCGCTTTGGATGTTTCAAAAATGTCGACTTATATCATCGATAATCCTTATCCTTTAGGACCTTATGGCGCTAAAGGTGCAGGAGAATTAACGTTAATTGGCGGGGCTCCTGCGGTGGCGTTAGCGATTGAAATGGCAGTGAATAAGAAAATAACGAAGATTCCGGTCACACCGGAATATTTAATGGAGTTGATGCATCATGATGATTAAATTTACATTAAATGGCCAATTAGTAGAAGTTTCTTCCGATCCTTCGAGACGATTACTCGATGTTTTAAGACAAGACTTTTCACTGATTGGCGTTAAAGAAGGTTGTGGCGAAGGTGAATGTGGTGCCTGTTCGATTTTATTCAATCATCATGTGGTTAATTCTTGTCTTTTACCTTTAGGCAATGTAATGAATCAAGATATCATAACGATTGAAGGATTTAAAACGACCGCACGTTACCAAGCCATAGAACAAGCTTATATTGACGCTGGCGCGGTACAGTGTGGATTTTGTACACCGGGAATGGTGATGGCGACAGAAAGTTTACTCCATTTGAATCCAACCCCAACAGACGCAGAAATTCGAATTGCTTTATCAGGTAATCTTTGTCGCTGCACTGGTTACAACATGATTGTAGAAGCAGTTAAGTTGGCTAGCGAAAGGGGTAAAGGCTTATGGTAATGCATCATATTCCTCAAACCTTAGACGAAGCCTTAGAAATACTCAATAACCGCCATTATCAAGTCATCGCCGGCGGTACCGATATAATGGTCCAGTACCGTTCATGGTCTGAGACTTTGCCAAAACTCAATAAACCACTTCTATTTGTAAGTCAGATACCGGAGTTGAATTTTATTAACGAATCCGATGAATTTATTGAAATCGGTGCTTGTACAACCTATGAACATTTGTTAAATTCACCGATTATTCCAAAAATATTAAAAGACACAATTATCGATATTGCGGCTCCTGGTATCCGATATGTGGGGACAATCGGTGGAAATATCGCCAATGCTTCACCGGCAGCCGATGGAGTCTGTACCTTAATTGCGCTTGATGCTTTGGTAGAAATCGTCAGTAGCGAGACGTTTCGAATTGAAAAGATATGTGATTTTATCACCGGAGTGAAAACAACTTCACTCAAGCCAAATGAACTAATTCGGTCAATTCGAATTCCGAATATGTTTCATGAGCATGCTCGGTTTTATAAAATTGGCGGTCGCAAAGCAGATGCAATCTCGAAAGTCGCTTTAGCATCCGTCTGTAATGTTTCAGAAGGACGAATTACGAAATGGCGATTAGCCTTTGGGGCAGTTGGGCCAAAGGTTGTTAGTTTGCCGTTGATTGATGAAAAAATGGTTGGTAAAACCGTTGAAGAATTGAAAGAAACCATTGAATCAATTCAAGCAACTTATGCACCTTTCATCAAACCGATTGATGATCAACGTTCGACCGCTGTATATCGAAAAGAAGTGGCATTAAACCTGATTAAAGGGTTTATTGAATCACTCTAGAAATAGAATTCATGAGGTGACTTTATGATTAAAACAAATGTTTTAAAAGCTGCTGGAGGAAGAAAAAAAGCTGAACTGGTTCTTAAAAACTGTAACATCATCAATGTCTTTACCACCGAAATTGAACAAGGAGACATTGCGATTGAAAATGGCTTGATTGTCGGTATCGGAAAATATAAAGGCATGAATGTCATCGATTTAAAAGGGGCCTATGTTTCTCCGGGTTTCATCGATGGTCACGTTCATATTGAATCATCAATGATGGTCCCTCATGAGTTTGCGAAACTAGTTCTTCCCTGTGGTACAACTTCAGTCATCGCTGATCCTCATGAAATTGCGAACGTATTAGGTGTCAATGGCGTCAAATACATGATTGAAAGCGCAAAACAAGTACCCCTCGATGTTTATATGATGATTCCTTCCTGTGTTCCAGCAACCCAATTTGAAACTTCTGGGAGCACCATTGATGTAAAAGACATCTCAAGAATTTTAAAATATGAAAATGTATTAGGATTAGGAGAAGTGATGAGTTATCCTGAGGTCATCATGGGTAACCATGCGATGCTCAATAAATTAAAAGTCATGAAAAACAGGATCATTGATGGTCATGCTCCAGGACTTTCTGGCAAACTTCTCAACGCTTATATCAGTGCCGGAATAAAAACCGACCATGAGTCATCTTCAATCGAAGAGATGATTGAAAAGACAAGAAGGGGATTATTCGTTCATCTCCGAGAAGGATCGCAAACACGAAATGTGCTTGACCTCTTGCCGGGAGTGACAGAAAATAATCGCAATCGAATATTGTTTTGTACGGATGATAAACACCCAGAAGATATTTGCAATGAAGGACATATCAATTATAATGTAAATCTCGCTATCAATTATGGTATATCGCCTATTTGGGCGATTCAAATGGCAACCATCAATATCGCTACTGCCTATCAATTACCGAATGTTGGTGCCATCGCTCCAGGGTATAAAGCGGATTTAATCATCTTTAATTCACTGGATTATATCCAGCCGAAGCAAGTTTATAAGGATGGTAAGTTGGTTGTTGATAATGGCACTATTCTCTTTAAAACGAAACCAATGAATCAACTGGATGTATGCAATACTGTTAAATTTAATCCAGAAGCCATTCTTTTAAATTTGAAGTTAAAGAGCAATTTAGTGAATGTGATTGGCCTCGTCAGTAACAATGTCACGACCACAAAAGAAATGATGAAAGTAACCGTTGAAAACGGACTCTATATCAACACTCCTTATTCTAAAATTCTAAAATTAGCAGTTATCGAACGACACCACAATACCGGAAATATCGGGTTGGGTCTGGTCAAAGGATATGGTCTTCAAAATGGAGCTGTTGCTATGACGATTGCCCATGACTCGCATAATTTGATTTGTATTGGTGATTCCGATTATGATATGATGCTCGCCATCAATAAAATTCATGAAATTCAAGGTGGAATTGTTTTAGTGGGGGGGGGCAAAATTATTGATGCCTTAACCTTGGAAGTTGCTGGTATTATGACAGAACAATCCTCCGATTATGTTAGAAATAAACTAAGGAACATGGAGAAAGTCGTTAGAAGCATGGGAGTTGGTAATGAGATAGTTGATCCATTTTTACAATTAGCATTTCTATCGTTACCGGTCATCCCTGAACTCAAATTAACAGATAAAGGTTTATTTGACGTGGATAAATTTAGTCTTGTTCCCATTGAAACAGGTGATATTGATGAGTTACGCTAAAGAATTTGTCTGTACCATATGTCATCGTAAATTCGATATTTCAAAGAATCTCATGACTTGTCCTCATTGTGGTGAAATCGGCATTCTTGATATTATTTATGATTATCAAGCGATGAAAGAAACGGTAACGAGGTCTTATTTTAAAACCAACAAAGATTTTTCGATGTGGCGATATTCGCCACTGATGAGTATTGAAGGTGTGCCTAAGTTTGCTTTGAAAGTCGGATGGACACCGCTTTATCAATCCAACCGATTAAACCGACTGATTGGTGTTAAAAAACTTTTCATTAAAGATGATGGCATGAATCCAACGCAATCGTTAAAAGATCGAGCTTCAGCGGTAGCTGTCCAAAAAGCGATTGAAGCGAACGCTTCAGTGATTGCTTGTAGTTCAACGGGGAATGCTGCGTCTTCACTGGCTGGCAATGCTGCAAGACTTGGATTAAAGACTTACATCTTCGTCCCAAAACGAGCCCCCAAAGGCAAACTATCACAACTCTTAGCTTTTGGAGCGAATGTCGTGAGAGTTGATGGCGATTATAAAGCAGCTTTCCAATTATCAAAAAAGGCGATTGATCATTTTGGTTGGTATAACCGGAATGCCGCAATCAACCCACATTTAGTCGAAGGAAAAAAGACCGTTGCTTTTGAAATTGCTGAACAACTCGGATTTGAAGTCACTGATTGGGTTGTCGTTTCAGTGGGCGATGGGTGTACAATTGCCGGAGTCTATAAAGGTTTTTATGATTTGTTTCAATTAAACTTAATCACGAAAATTCCAAAGATCTTAGGTGTTCAAGCGGAAGGTTGCGCCCCCTTTTATGAAGCGTGGATACATCATCGACCTTTACATGAAGTTGAAGAAAATACATTAGCCGATTCGATTGCAGTTGGCATTCCTAGAAATCCCGTCAAAGCACTGAATGCTGTGAATCAAACGAACGGGGCGTGGATTACTGCTTCGGATCATCAAATTCTTGAAGCAATGTCATTGCTTGGAAAAACAGAAGGCATTTTCGGCGAACCTGCAGGGGTAACCGGACTCGCTGGTCTGATGAGAGCATTAGAATCAGGACTGATTCAATCTGACGAGTCGGTGACATTAATTGTGACTGGCAACGGACTTAAAGACACCGATAATGCCCTTAAAGCAATGAAAGAACCCCCCTTAATTAAACCAGATTTAAAATCGTTTATCGAAACGATGTTTAATAAGAAAGAAGAGGATAACAATGAGTAAAATACCATTTGGGCCGACCTATGATGAAATGCTTCACCCTGAGAAACTCGACCCAGCAATTAAAACAAAAGCGCACGAAGCAAAAAAGAATGAACTTAATCCAATGAACTTGTTTAATATCAATTGGAAAAACGAATCGGGAGCCGTCCACAAAATCGTTTTACCCAAAGCGATTACGAATGTTGATGCGAACATTGTCGTATTATTAGGAAAATATTTTCCATCTGGTTCGCACAAAGTCGGACCTGCCTATTCGACTTTGATTGAAGGCTGTGTTGATCAAACAATTTTACCAGGTCATCATACGATATTAGGTCCATCGACCGGAAATTTCGGAATTGGCGTCGCCTATATCTGTAACCTCATGAAGTATGATGCCATTGTCATTATGCCTGATAACATGAGTAAGGAAAGATATGACCGTATCAAACGATATGGGGCGAAATTAGATTTAACGCCCGGAACGGAATCAGACGTTATTTTAACGCTTGAAAGAACGTTTGAACTGAAAAAAAATCCTAATTATCGTTCACTCGCTCAATTTGAATTATTGCCTAATT
>DIJY01000063.1 GCA_002421405.1 Caryophanales bacterium UBA5632
ACATCTTGACGTTTTTTCTCTTCTGCTTCAAAAAAAGGTTTTTGTTCCATATGGATTGCATTAGCTACAAGCGATTGAGGAAAGGCTACGATAACATGATTAACACGTGTAACATTTGCATTGTAAAGTCTTCTAGCGGCTTGAAGATGTTCTTCGGTATTTGTGACGGCCGCCTGCAATTCTTTATAAACCGTATTGGCCTTTAAATCTGGATAGTTTTCAACAACGACTCCGATTCCTGTTGCTACAGTGTTCAGTTGTTTGGTAAACTCAGCTTTATCCTCGAGAGAGGCATTACTCGGAATACCACCTCGCCATTTCACAATTTTTTCTAATGTTTCTGATTCATGTTTTGCATAACTCTTGGTCGTTTCAAGCATTTTTGTTAACATATCATAACGTTTGGTTAAGGCAACATCAATTCCTGATTCCGCTTCTTGTACCTTCAATTCTAGTTGACGAAGTTTGTTCATGGTCGCAATGTACCAAAAAACAATAAGCAAAATAAAAGCAAGAATTATGATAACGATTGTAACTCCGGGTGAAAAAATTGATAACATAGAATCCTCCATATTTAATTGAACATTTCAAACGCAAATGAAAATTATGCGAGTTAACGCCCTAGATTTATTATATCGCATATCGATAAATCTATAAATACTTATTTACTTAAAAGTCATACAAGCTTTTATTGCTCTTTGCCACCCAGCATATAATTCTTTGCTTGTTTGCTCTGGCAAAATTGGTTTATAAACTTTATCGATACCCCACATCGATTTTATGTCAGAGAGCGTCCAAAAACCAACTGCTAATCCAGCTAAGAAACATGCTCCCATCGCCGTCGTTTCACTCGTTAACGGTTTATCGATATATGCATTTAACAAATCACTCTGGAATTGCATTAAAAAATCATTTTGAGAAGCGCCACCATCAACTCTTAATCGAGTCAATTTAATCTTTGACTCATCTTCCATGACTGATAAGACATCTTTTGTTTGATAGGCAATGGCTTCAAGTGTAGCGCGAATAATATGTTCACGTTTTGTTCCACGCGTTAAGCCAAACATCGCTCCCTTGACATTTTTTTCCCAATAGGGCGTCCCTAATCCAACAAATGCGGGAACAAAATAGACACCTAAATTCGAGTCAACTGCTTTTGCATATTCTTCTGATTCAGCTGATGTTTTGATCAGTTTAATTCCATCACGAAGCCACTGTACTGCAGATCCAGCAACGAATATCGAACCTTCTAAAGCATAAGTGATTTCGTTATTCAGTCCCCATGCAATCGTTGTTAAGAGACCTTTTTGAGAATAAATTGGTGCCTTCCCTGTATTCATTAACATAAAGCATCCAGTGCCATATGTATTTTTAACATCACCGACATTAAAGCAGGTTTGACCAAAAAGTGCTGCTTGTTGATCACCCGCAATTCCTGCGATAGGAACTTCGACATTAAAGAAAGCATTTTTTGCTGTCATACCATATATCATTGATGAATCTTTGACTTCTGGTAACATGGATTTTGGGACAGTAAAAATCTTTAACAATTCATCATCCCAGACTAATTCGTTGATATTAAACAGCAACGTTCTTGAAGCATTCGAATAATCGGTAATGTGTTTTTTTCCATTGGTTAAATTCCATACGAGCCAACTATCAACAGTACCAAATAAGAGTTCGCCAGCTTCAGCTTGTGCTCTAGCGCCTTTGACATTATCGAGAATCCATTTAATTTTCGTCCCTGAAAAATAAGGATCAATTAACAACCCAGTTTTTTGATTGACAATAGATTCATAACCTTTCGCTTTTAAATCTTCACAAATACGATTGGTTTGTTTGCTCTGCCACACAATTGCTTGATAAACAGGTTTTCCTGTTTTTTTATTCCAAACAATGGTCGTTTCTCTTTGATTGGTGATGCCAATCGCAGCAATTTGATGAGGTGAAATCTTTGATTTCATCAAACATTCAGAAATGCAAACAGACACTGAACCCCAAATCTCTTGCGGTTCATGGAGAACATAACCTGGTTCGGGAAAATATTGGGGGAATTCATGTTGGGACTTACATATGATCTTTCCCATTTTGTCAAACACCAATGCTCTTGATGATGTGGTCCCTTGATCGATCGCTAAAATGTATTTTTCCATAAACTTACCTCGCAATTTATTATTATTATAACAAAAACGATGTCAAAATAATATCCTCAATGATATAATATTAAATATGAATTATTGATATCGGGAGGAATTATGGAACAAAAGATCTTTCAAGATTCAATGAAAAACGACATTCACGTTTATATTTATCCGACAAAAACCGAAAAAGCGAAAGGCATTGTGCAAATTATTCATGGCGCAAGCGAACACTTTCTAAGATACGGTCTATTTGCAGAGTTCTTAAATAAGAAAGGTTTTACTGTGATTGGATCTGATATACTCGGCCATGGTTTATCGACTTCTACCCATGATTATGTTCACTTCGCTGATCGTCAAGGTCATTTATTAGCGCTCGAATCGGTAACGATTGTCAAAGATTACATCAATGAAAATTATCCTGAATTGCCCGTATACCTTCTCGGTCATTCTATGGGTTCTTTCATCGCAAGATACATGATTATCAAATATCCTGAATTCTATAATAAAGCAATTATTTCTGGAACAACCTATACGCCTTCAATCGTGGTTGCTGGTGGTACCTTCTTGTGTAATCTCATCCGATTATTTAAAGGTGCGAAATACGTTTCGCCGATGATTCAAAAAATGGCGATTGATGCGAACCCAGCAAAAATGTTTAAAGACGGTTTGATTAAAGAAAGAAATGTCGAATGGTTGACGAAGGATACCAAAATTCAAGACTATTATGCGTCAAGCCCTATGTGTGGACAACCTTTCACGGTTACTGCAAATAAGGACATGTTTAAATGGATGGCTTTTGTCGATAAAACAAAAAATATTAAATTAGGACATTTAGATCAACCCATTTTCTTTGCTTCAGGGAGTAAAGATCCTTTATCGAATTACGGTGAAACCGTTAAAACCCTTGCTGAAAAATTTAAAACCATTGGTTATCGTCGCATTCAAATCAAGATATATGAAGGCGACCGTCATGAGATTATAAATGAAACTGATAATCAGAAAGTCTATCAAGATATTTTAGAGTTTATTGAAGCATAATTAAAGCGGACTAGCGTCCGCTTTTTATTTTCATCTTGGATAAAATGGATATACTTTTCTCCTTTGTAATAATGATATGATCGATGACTGGAATTTGCATCATCTCTCCAACTTCAATCATTCTTTTTGTAATCTCAATGTCTTGGAGAGATGGCTCTGGATCACCGGAAGGATGATTGTGAGCGAGTATGATTTGAAAGGCAGAACATTTCGCAGCGTATTTGAATACTTCTCGCGGATGAACGAGCGATTGATTTAAACCACCCACAAATATCTCTTTCTTTTCAATGATATGAGCCTTGGTATCCAAATAAATAGCAACGAGAACTTCTTGTTTTAAATTCCCCATATCATGACGCAATAATTCAAAGACGTCCCTTTGAGATGTAATTCGAAATGTTTCAGAAAAGTTAGTTAAGGCTCTTTTTCCAAGTTCAAAAGCGGCCATTAAGATAATCGCTTTCGCTTCACCAATACCTTTAATGGCTGACAATTCATCAATAGACATTTCTAAAAGTTGTTTGATTCCACCGTAGTCATATTGAATTTTTTTCGCAAGTTCAATGACTGAAACATCTTTGTATCCAGTTCTTAAGATAATTGCTATCAATTCATGATCCGCTAAATTCTTAGCGCCAATTTGTACCAATCTTTCTCTTGGACGCTCAGAAAGTGGCATTTCCTTAATTAAATACATATTCTCATCTCCCTAAAAAAAATCCCACCAAAAAAGGCGGGATTTATCTATTATTAATGGATGAGAAAGGGACGAATGAAGGAAATGAAATAGAGCGAACCCGTGATAACCAAAACTTCATCATTTTTGAGCGATGAACTTAAGGAATTGAAAGCTTCTTTTGCAGACTCATGAATGAATTTTAAATCACAATGGCTTTCATTATATAGTTCCTCTGCCGTAGCGCTTCGGTAGTATTCAATCTGAGTGAAGTGGAATTCATCAACGATAGTATCAAGTTCACCAATAACCTTATAATGCTCTTTATCACGCATCATACAAAATAGACATTTCATTTTATGATGCGGATATACTAACTTTAACGATGAGATTAATGATTCAATACCACCAATATTATGGGCTCCATCGATGACAATATTACCATTAAATATTTCAAATCGTCCCGGCCACTTCGTCATATACAAGCCTTGATAAATATTACGCGGAGAAACTCTAATTTCTTTCATTTCTAGTAAAGTATCGATACACATTATGGCTAGACATGCATTTTTTATTTGATGCAAGCCCGTTAACTGAAGTTTATATCTTGTTTGTTGAAACATGAATTCCGTGGTAGTTGAAACTTTGATCATACTGATATCACCAGCATTAATCATGATTAATTTAGAATTTTTTGATTGACAAATCATTTCAAATAATCCTTTTAAATTAGGATTATCTTCCGTAGTCACTAAAGGTCTGTTTTGTTTCACGATGCCAAGTTTATTAAGTGCAATACTTTCTAATGTGTTTCCAAGTTGTTTCATGTGATCATAAGAAATGTTTGTAATGACACTAATTAAAGGTTCAATGACATTGGTTGCATCTAATAGACCCCCTAATCCAACTTCAATCACTGCGATATCGACTGTTTTATCGCGAAAATAAAGAAATGACATCAAGGTCAATATTTCGAAAAATGTAATCGAATCTTGATATTCTTCAAAAACTTTATCCCAAAGTTCTTTTAAGATATTGGCGTAATAAACAACTTCATCATTTGTGATATACTCAAAATTGATTCCAATACGCTCATTGAACATGACAACGTAAGGTGAAGTATAAATACCGACTCGATAGCCAGCATCATGAAGGATATTTTTAATAAAATTCGTTGTTGAACCTTTGCCATTGGTTCCAGCAACGTGAATCGATTTAAAAGAACGTTCTGGGTGATTTAGAATCTCGCATGCGAGATTCATGCGAACTAAATCGAGTTTCTCACCAAAACGGTGTGAGTTCTCAATCCATTCGACTGCTTCTTGGAAAGTATTAAACATGTTTGTGTTTTAATGCCTCGATTCTGGCTTTTGTCGATTTATAGGACTCGGAGTAATCTTTTTGTTTTTGTTTTTCAGCTTGAATTTTCGCTTCAGGGGCTTTCGCAATAAAACTCGGATTTGACATCATTGCCTCACTCCGTTTAATTTCACTTTCCAATCGCTCAAGTTCCTTTTCAAGTTTTGCAATTTCAGCTTGTATATCCACTAATGACCCTAGCGGTAAATAAACAATGGCTTGTGGTAATATGATGGATAGCGCTTGATCAACTGGGGCAATATTATTCGAGATAAGCAATGAATTGGGATTAACAAACTTTTCCAAGTAATTACTATTTGTAATTAGAAATTGCATTGTTTTAATCGAATCAGTTTTAATGATGATATCAATCGGTTTAGATAATCCAACATTATAATCATTACGAATCGTCCGAATGCGTTTGATGACTTCAAACAAAATGTCAATTGAACTGACGGATTCAAAATGGAAGTTGGTACGAATTGGCCATGGCGAAATCATGATTGATTTTTCAGCATGGGGCAATAATTGATATATTTCTTCAGTTACAAACGGCATATAAGGATGTAACATTTTGATAATTGAAGATAAAACGTGAATGAGGACTGATTTTGTCACAATCGAATCGGATGACAATTTAGCCATTTCTACATACCAACTTGCAAAATCATTCCAAGTAAAGTTATAGATTAACTTGGCAGCTTCACCAAATTCATATTTTTCAAAGAAGCCATCGACACTATCGATGGTTTCATCGAGTCTCGTCAGAATCCATTGATCAGCGATATTGAATTTATCTGGTTCCAAACGGACATCCGACAGTGTCATTCCTTCGGTATTCATCAAAACAAATCGAGAGATATTCCATAATTTGTTAATGAAATTCCAACTAGATTCCACTTTTTCTTCTTCATACCGTAAATCCTGTCCCGGACTCGAATTCGTCGAAATAAAGTATCTTAATGCATCGGCGCCATATTGATTAATGACATCAAAAGGATCAATTCCATTTCCAAGCGACTTCGACATTTTTTTTCCATCGGCGTCACGAATTAAACCGTGAATCAAACAATGACGGAAAGGTGATTCACCGGTGAATTCAATCGATTGAAATATCATTCGTGCGACCCAAAAAAAGATGATATCGTAGCCTGTAACTAAAACATCAGTTGGAAAATATCGATTAAATGCTTCGGTCTTGTGTGGCCAACCTAACGTCGAAAATGGCCAAAGTGCTGATGAAAACCAAGTATCTAATACATCTTCATCCTGAACCCATCCTTCGCCAAGCGGTTCTTCTTTACCACAATAAATTTCATCTTTACGATACCAAACTGGAATTCGATGTCCCCACCATAATTGACGAGAAATGCACCAATCCTCAATGCCTTCCATCCAGTTCAAGAACGTCTTTGTAAAACGTTCTGGTACAAACTCAACGGTATGAAGATTGACTGCGTTTTTGGCTAATTGGTCCATTTTAACAAACCATTGTTTTGATAAACGCGGTTCAGCGATAACGCCTGTTCTTTCACTATGACCAACACTATGAATGTGTTTTTCAACCTTTTTTAAGAGACCATAAGTTTCTAAATCTTTAACAACTTGTTTTCGACAAGCAAAACGTTCCATCCTATCGTATTTTCCCGCTAGGGAATTCATTGTTCCATCTTCTTCCATGCATAAAGGCATGGTTAAATGATGTCTTTTTCCAACTTCAAAGTCATTCGGATCATGGGCGGGAGTCACTTTTACGATCCCCGTTCCAAACGTCATATCAACGTATTCATCAGCGATGACTGGAATCGTTCGGTTCGTTGTTGGAATGACGACTTCTTTTCCAATCATAGAAGCGTATCGTCCATCAGCGGGATTGACCATGAGGGCAACATCACCAAACATCGTTTCGGGACGAGTGGTCGCAACAGTCAATCCGCCTTCCTCATTTAACGCAAATGGGTAGGTAATATAATAAAGAGCTCCCTCGATTTCAACATGTTCAATTTCGATATTGGACAAAGCAGTTTTGGCTTCAACATCCCAATTGATAATTCGTTCACCTCGATAGATATATCCTTTTTCATAAAGTTGAATAAAAACTTCATGAACAGCGTCGGAAAGTCCTTGATCTAAAGTGAAACGTTCTCGCTTATAATCAAGCGACAACCCCATTGATTCCCACTGGCTTCGAATAAAACCCGCATAATCTTCTTTCCATTTCCATGCATGCTCAAGATACTTCTCACGACCCAATTGATAGCGATTAATTCCTTGGGCTTTCAAAGAAGCGTCAATTTTCGCTTGCGTAGCAATTCCGGCATGATCCATGCCAGGTAAATAGAGCGCATCATAACCTTGCATGCGTTTACGGCGTATAATCATATCTTGCAACGTATTATCCCAAGTATGTCCTAAATGTAATTTTCCTGTGACATTGGGCGGAGGAATCACGATGGTGAACGGTGGTTTGGAAGGGTCATTCGCTTCGAAAAAACCACCTTCTAACCAAAATTGATATTTCCCTTTTTCGACTTCTTGATGGTCGTATTTTGAATTCATGTTAATCATTCGTATCTTCTCCCTTCAATCACATTTCTTTTGCCTTCGTAGTAAGCATTGATGGCTTCAATATTATCAATAGCATGTATGGCTGGTAAGTTATCTTTTGAAAAATAACCAAACCCAATGGATTCATCATCGCTCACGATGACATCGCCTGAAAGTATTTTAGCGGTAAAACTATAGCAGATTACTTTGGCTTGATCCGATACTCGCCACCGCATCATTGGATTGGTAAAAATCCCAACAAACCCAGTTAATTCAACATCAATTCCTAACTCTTCCTTGGCTTCACGAATCGCACAGTTTTCGATGGAATCTTCTATTTCCATTAATCCCCCTGGCAATCCCCAGAGATTAGAGTCGCTTCTTTGTTGTAAAAGCACTTCATTATTCTCATTGACGATGATGACGTTTGCTGCATTCAATATGATCATCGAATCGCCAACCATCCTTCGTAAATCTGCGATATAATTCTTCTTTTCCATATTTTCCTCTTTTCTTACAATAAAAAAAGCCGTCCCAAGAAAGGACGACATTATCGCGGTACCACCTTTGTTCCGGAAAATCCGGCACTCATAACCTTAACGCAGTCAACGTCGATACTTAATCTAATTTCAGTATCGCTACTCCACGACGACATTCATGGGTTATTCTGTAAACTTACACCAGCCGTTTACTCTCTATAAGAATAATGCCACTACTCTTTCGCTTCATTGTATTTGTTTAATATTTTACCAAAACTTCACGGTCTTGTAAAGTCCGCTCATGATATTTCTCAATTATTATTATTCCTGAGCAAAACGACATCTTCATAAAATTGATTGAAAGATTTTTTTTGAACTTTTCAACGATACGGTCAAACACATGATAATATTCAGAATCATCCCATGTTTTAGCATTTGCGAGGCGACACGATTCTTTTTCGCGGTGATTCAAAAAGAAAACATCACCAATAATAATCTTACCGAACGGATTCAAACGATCGAGCAAGAATCCTAAATAATTGATGAATTCATCTTCCGTTAAATGATGCATCGCATAGGTCGAAACAATATAATCAAACATTTGAAAATTAATATCTTTTGGTAATCCTAAGCGAAAATCATACAAGAAGAGATTCGCAGTAGGAACTTTCAAACTTGCAATTTCAAGCATTTTTTCTGATTGATCAATGCCATAGATTGATAAACGTTCAGGAAATAATTTACTGGAAAGAGCCCCCGTTCCAATGCCTAAATCAAGGATTGAAACTGGCGAAGAATCTCTACGTGTGTTGATGATTTGTGCGATATAGTCAATGACTCTTTGATAGCCTGCAAAAGGAAAAAGACCGCGGTTATCGCAATCAATAACATCTTGATCATACGTTTTGCTTAATCGGTCAAATAGTTCCTTTAACATCTTATCACTCATTTATAATAGTTTATTCAGTTTCTTTGATTGAAGGCAATATCGATTCGATATAATCCCAAACCATCGCTGACTCTGCTTTGGTTACGGATGAATAAGAGAACATTTTATCAGTTCCCATCAGTCCCATGGCTTTCGCAATTACTTGTTTTTGCTTGGCTTTCCCGTTGCCAGACAGTTTATCTGATTTCGTCATAATCAGAGCAACAGGGAGACCACGATTTTTTAAATAAGTGTACATTTGCAAATCATCGCTTGAAGGTTCATGACGCATATCGACGAGTAAAACCGCAAATGCTAGATCTTGGCTTTTTACAAGATAAGTTTCAATCATCTCTTGAAACTGTTCCGTTTGCGATTTTGAGACATTGGCGTATCCATATCCCGGAACATCGACAAAATAAAAGCGTTGATTGATTTTAAAGAAATTGAGCAATCTGGTTTTCCCAGGTGTTTTAGCAACCTTCGCAATCTTATGATTATTGAGCATTGCATTGATGAAAGATGATTTTCCAACATTCGAACGCCCAGCGAGGATAATTTGGGGCAGTTTATCGGTTGGATATCCTTTTGGATTGACGACACTACCGTAAAATTCGATGGATCTGATAATCATGGCGTTCCTCCTAATTTTTGTCTAAAATCCGAAGAACGACACACTTCAGATAAAACGATTCTTCACTACCCAGTAATGCTGGGTGATCTTTTCCTTGCATTCTGAATTCTACCATTTGAGCAATTCTTCCTGAATCAACTGCCGATTCCATGAGCATCTCTAAAAATAATGCTGGCGTCATATAATGCGAACAAGAATTTGTGATTAAGTATCCGCCATCATTGATGAGTTTCATCGCTTGAAGATTGATTTCCTTATACCCAGCATAAGCTTTATTGACATTTTCTAGATTTTTAGTGAAAGCCGGAGGATCCAAAATAACGACATCGTATTTTTGGTCTTGATTTTGAAGATCCCGTAATAATTTAAATACATCAGCTTTCAAAGCGGATAGATTGTTTAAATGATTGAGTGTTCCGTGTTTAACAATCGCATCACAGGCTAATTGACTCATATCGACACAAGTGACGTTTAAGGCGCCGTAATAAGCCGCGTGTAATCCAAACCCGCCCGTATGAGAAAAGCAGTCTAGAACCGATTTTTGGCGCACATAAGGGGCGACTGCCGCGTGATTGGCCTGTTGATCCAAGAAATAACCGGTTTTTTGCCCGTTGAGCAAATCAACTTCGACAAAAATCCCGTTTTCAATGATTTGAACAAAGGAGGGGACTGTTCCATAAATGATGCCTTTAAATTCTTTTAAACCCTCTTTTGATCGAACAGAGACATCGCTACGTTCCATGATTCCTTTTGGATTGAAGATCTCTACGAGGAGTTTTATAAATAAATCTTTTCGGATGTCAATCGCAAAAGATAAGATTTGGATGCTTAAATAATCACCGTATTTGTCAACAATCAAACCCGGGATACCATCTGCTTCACCGAAAAAAGCGCGGTAACTATTTTGATAGCCTAAATTTAAACGGGATTGATTCGCTTTTTGAAGCAAATGACGGAAAAAATCATCATTAATTTCTTCGGTTTTACGGGTTAATATTCGCACGAATATTTTTGAGACAGTATTTAAAAAACCACGACCGACAAAGGCGCCGCGACTTGAAAAAACATCGGCTAAACCTCCTGATTCGACGGTTCCATCGATTGCTTGAATTTCGTTATTATAGACCCAAGGGTGACCGTTGTTTATCCGGATTTCTTCCTTTGGTTTTAGGGTAATTTTACAGGGGCTCATGTTTTCACCTCAACAAAAATATTATACCATAATTTAGGAACCGCTGCCACTAGTAAAAAAAGATGACTGCGATTAGTCATCTTTTGGCATGTATAGTAAAGTCATTAAAGTTGATAAATCAATTTTGGCACGTATTGATTGAATATCTTGATAGGACAATAATTCTAAAGATTCATAGAGCGTGAACATATTAATGTCCTTGATGTAATACTCTAAGAAACTATTTGCTAATTGACTGATATTGTTAAAAATTTGGAGGTACTCACCAATGATTTTGCGTTTGGCCAAGTGAAATTGATTTTTATCAGGTTCTTCGTTGACTAAATCGGTCATCACTTGATAAAGAGCCAACCGAGTATGCTCTACTTTTTTCGTTTCGGTAAAGATGATAATATGGCCATAAGTCGGTTCAATACTTTCAAAGAAATCAAATGAATCGTTGATCAAATGCTTTTTCATCAACTCATTATAGGGTTTTGCCCCTTTTCCGAAAACTCCCGAGAGTAAGAAAGAAAGCTTAACGTCATCAAGAATTTGATCAAGTTTTGAACTGTTTTGATCCAGTTTTAATCTGAGACCCATCATGAGCATTGGAACAGAAACTTCTTTCTTTTTAATTTCAAGAAAATTATTCGCTTGTAGGTCTTCTTCAACTAATAGCTGTTTTTCAATTAACGATGGTCTTCTTGGATACTGTTCTAATTCTTTTTCAATTAAGGAAATGATTGATTCAGCGCCTACATCACCGACGATAACCATCACCATGTTCGAAGGATGATAAAAAAGATTATATACCATTTTTAATGTGGCGTAGGTTGTATCGGTTACACTTTTGACGGTTCCGGCAATATCACGAGTGATTGGATGATTATGATACATTTTCTTTAAGAAATCATTATAAATCATTTGTTCATAATCATCTTCGTACATTGTGATTTCTTGTGTAATGATTTTTGCTTCTTTTTGAACTGATTTTTCTGTAAACCTTGCTTGTAAAACCAAGTTTATCAGTAATTTGATTCCCGGTTCAATATCACTTGTCGATGAAAAATAATAATTGGTCCGATCATAAGTTGTATAGGCATTGATGGAGGCGCCAATTCGAGCAAAAACGGCTGTTGGGTTCGAATCTTCTGATTCAAATAACAAGTGTTCAATAAAATGAGCGATACCACTTGGAAATGTTGTCGGTAATACATGGTTTTTTAATAGAACCGATTCATCGAGTGAACCGAATTTCACAGCGAGATTGACTTCGGTTTTTGAAAATCCCGGCTTTGGTAAAATTGCGATTTTTAAACCATTTTCAAAAATATGCTCATAGAGAATTTCATCTACTGTCGAATAATGATTTCTTATCATAATAGATCCTTCTTCGTCAAAAAATAAATGGTATCGAGTTTTAATGCATTGGCACAGTTGATGATATCTTCTCTATTAATATGTTCAATCGCGGTGATTAATTTTTCTGTATCATAAGTGACCCCATGTATTTTTCGATAATAAAAGTCCATGGCGGACAAAGAAAGAATTGAATCGTCCCGTTGTCGAATTCGTTTACTTTGAAATGACTTCGCAAACGCTATATCCTCATCGGTAAAATCACCTTTTTTTATCTTTTCAATTGTCTCAATTGCCAAATTACTCGCCATTTCTTCGTTACTTGGTTCGACCCCCATTGAAACAAAGACAACGCCTTTGTTAGAATCATAGGTGCTTGATACATAATAGCAAAGGTGGCGTTCTTCCCGAATCACACGAAACAGTTTCGCTTGGTCTGAATCGCCAAGCATGGTATTCAACACCGTCATCGTTAGGTAATGATGAGAATCAATTCGGATATCGGAACGAAATCCAATAAATATTTTAGCTTGTTTTACATCATTGAATTCTCTTAATCTGGTGATTTCAGAATACAATTTAGTTTCATTATCAACCCAGTGATGTTCGTTTTCATTCCATCCCATTTCAAACGCCTTGAAAATCGACCTTTCAAGGTGAACGAGATCAAAATCACCAATGACAGAGACTTGCTTTGAATCGTTTTTGAGCATATTTTGATATGCGTTCCATAATGTGGTTGGTGTGACTGAATCCAGTGTTTCATATTCGCCTTTACTTCTTAAAGCATAAAGTTCATTTTGAAACATGGTTTTTCTAAATTGTTGGAAAGCATAATCGTTTTTGTCATTATATTCGGCTTCGAACGCTTCTTTAAGCAGGCGGATTTCATCCTTGATGACTCTTTGGGTGAAAATACCATTTTTGATCATCGGATGAAATAAAATTTGTCTTAATAATTCAATAATTTCATCTGATAATGATTCTTGGTTTGGTAAAAAACGATCAGAAGGAAATTGGATTTGAAAATGGATAACCGATTCAAGACCAATTTTGGATGTGAACACACTCAATTGAGTTCCATACAAGTAATCAAGTCGTCGTGATAATCCTGATTTTGACCGGTATTTTCGCGTAGAAGCCGTCAAAATTTGTGGCAAAAGTGCACGTTC
>DIJY01000046.1 GCA_002421405.1 Caryophanales bacterium UBA5632
GATTCAAAAACACCGCCATCAACCATTGATTTTCCTTCAATGATTAAGGAAGAATCTGTCATTTCAACTTCAACATTCATCCGTTTTAACGTTTCATAAGTTGAACTTAAACGATTTGATTCTTTGTATTTTAATCTCGTTGCATTTTCAATGATGGTTTTCCCATTTGAAAGGGCGCCAAGAATTGCCAATATTGGAGCGATATCAGGAGATTGAGATACATCGATGGTAGTGCCAATGGTGTTGGAATAATGAAAGTCAATGTCGGATTTATTCCAAGTAAAATACCCATTCATTTTTTCGATAAATTCAAGGATTTTTCGGTCGGGTTGTATGGAATGTAAAGACATGTTTTTACAGGTTACATCACCGCTCAATAATCCTGCAACACCATAGAATGCCATTTGTGAATAATCACCTTCAATGACCATATTTGTCGATTTGTATTTTTGATTACCGTGAATTAGATAACGATTATCTTCTACTGTTATATGAATCCCAAATCGTTCTAGTATGTCGAGCGTCATATCAATGTACTCTTTTGACTCCAGTTCACCGGTAATTTCAATGATTGAACTTTCTTTATGCAATGGCAAAGCAAACATTAAACCCGAAACAAACTGACTCGATACATTTCCAGGGATTAGATAAGTATCTGCCGGCAATGCGCCATTAAGAATAATGGATTTATCATTTTGTTGGAAACACAATCCGCGCTCTTTAAACAATTGCTCATAAATTGCCATTGGGCGTTTAAATAGACCCGGTTTTCCTGTTAATACGATTTTTTGTTTGCTTAATGATAGCAATGGAATTAAGAACCGAATCGTTGATCCGGATTCATTGCAATCCACGAAATTATCATCTGCAACATTAATGCGCGAGATTCCATGAATGATTAATTGATGATTATTCTTAATGATTTTTACGCCTATTTTTTCCATCGCCGAAATTGTCGCCAAAACATCCTCGCTCATAACAACGTTATTTAAAACGCTCTTCCCTTTAGCGAGTGAAGCGGCGATAATTGCACGATGCGATTGACTTTTTGAAGGAGGGATAACGATCGAGCCCGATAGCCTTCCGGGATTAATTAATACATTCATTGTTGTTCCTCTTTTTCTAAACTTAAACGAATTTTCTTTGCGGTGTGCATTAATTCGATTAACGCTTTTTCATCTTGATTTTTTAAACAGGTTTCATAGTCTGCTAAGGCTGATTTAAAACTCTCAATTTTTTTAAGAAGATTATCACGATTTTCTAAAAAAAGTTCTGCCCATAAAGGAGCATTAATCATCGCGATTCTGGTCAAATCGCGATAAGAGTCACCAATGAATTTACCGGTATCATAAGATTGAGTGTCACTTTGGACCAATGCGAGCGATAAAACGTGAGTTAGCTGCGAAGTATACGCGATAATTTCGTCATGTTTCTCAGGGCTCAAGTAAGAAATGGTTGAAAATCCCATCAATCGAGCTAGTTTTTCAGTGAGGTCAAGATTTTTTGTCTCGTTGATATCGAGAGGGCAGATTACATAATTCGCATTGACGAAAATGGACACCTTTGAAGAGGCGACACCCACCTTTTCTCTTCCTGCCACCGGATGAGTAAAGATAAAATCAAATCGATCATCAAGATAAGGTTGTATTGATTTTACCAATTCGGTTTTAACACCCGATATTTCAATCAATACACTTTCTTTTTTTATGTACTTTGCATAATCTTTCATAAATTCTACTAAAGAACGCGGGTATAAACATAAATAAATAACGTCTGTCGAAGCAAAGAATTTTTCGGCATCCGAATATCCATAATCGATGATTTGATGTTTTAACGCATATTCGATCGCTGAAGCGTCTTTATCATAAGCATGGATAAGATACCGCCCAAGAAGCGATTTTGCGATGCTACCACCCATTAATCCTAATCCAACGATTCCAATGTTCATATCATCAACCCCCAGTAATATTTTATATTATTTTACCATAATATAAGAATACTTATACTGATTTTCGTTAATTTCGATAATTCACGATGATATATGACCATGAATACCACCATTTACTTTTAGATTATCTTTTTATCATCCAATGGATATGTTATAATTGTTTAGAAGAAGCGTTCTATTCGGGATTACTAGCAAGGTAGATTATCTAATATAATTCATGGTTTATTAAAGTGTAATTGAAAATAGGTTTTCAGTCATTGATTCCAATATTGATATGAAGGAGACAAATGATTATGGCACAATTGTTAGATGGAAAAGCATTATCACTTGAAATTCGTGAATCAGTGAAGAACCGAGTATTAGCACTGATTAATAAAAATGGAATAACGCCCCATTTAGCCGTTATTCTTGTTGGTGAAAATCCAGCAAGTCAAAGTTATGTTCGTGGCAAAGAAACAGCTTGTCGCAAGGCTGGGATTTTAAGTACTGTTGTAAAAGTTGATGCCGATATTTCAGAATCTGAGTTGCTAAAAATCGTTGATGACTTAAATAATGATGATTCTGTTCATGGTATTTTATTACAACTACCCATCTCAAAACATTTGAATTCTGAGTTAGTTATTGAACATATTCGCGCTGATAAAGACGTTGATGGGTTTACACCCAAAAACGTCGCTTTATTAACCAACGGACAACCGCATTTGGTTCCATGTACGCCTTTAGGGATTATTAGAATTCTAAAAAAATATCAAATTCAAATTGAAGGACAACATTGTGTCGTTATCGGCAGAAGTCAAATTGTTGGAAAACCAATGGCTTCATTGCTCTTAAGAGAAAACGGGACTGTGACTATTTGCCACAGTCGGACGAAAGACCTTCAAGCCATGGCGAGATCGGCGGATATATTAGTTGTTGCGATGGGAAAACCAAAAATGATTGATGG
>DIJY01000097.1 GCA_002421405.1 Caryophanales bacterium UBA5632
GGGCCGCACTCGAAACGCGGTTGTCCGAGAGGGCACGTGGGTTCGAATCCCACCTCTTCCGCCAGTTGTTTATCAATGAGGGAAACCTTTTTATATATTTGTTTCGTCGAGATGTGGCGCAGTTTGGTAGCGCGCTTGGTTCGGGACCAAGAGGTCGTGGGTTCGAATCCCGTCATCTCGACCATTGAAAGTTCGCACTTCATTTTTGAAGTGTTTTTTTAATTATCATCTATATTTTTTGGTGTTAAATAGTTTAATGAATAAGCTTGTCTATCTTCATTAAAGAATTTGATGTATCTTTCAATCATTTCAACTGAATCATCAGATTCTTTAATGCTAAAATCATTGAATGTTCATCTTTCATCCAACCAATAATCGATTCTATTGCTCAATTATCTGTTGGTGACCTGCTCGACTCATCAAGCGTTAAATTTTTAATCTTTTTAAATATGTCTACTTTTTTTATCTGTTCACATGTTTCAGGCTTTTTTTCGCTAAATAAGGAACTGGATTTGGCAATGTGTTTCCAAATAATTTTTCATTCATAGAATGCTCAATTGATTTAATATCCAAGTTTGTAATTTAAAGTTTATTGTATTACCGGGAGAATAATGGTATGATTAGCTTAACTTGTGTTCACGATTGATTTTTACACAATTAGCCTAGTCAACGATTCGTTGATATGGAGTTGATAGTTTTATTGACAGTTCGGACGTATATTATGTATGGAGGTACTGACATGGAAATCGGACATATTATATCAAAACGAAGAAAAGAACTCGGAATGACACAGCAACAACTTGCGGATCAGTTGTTTGTGACAGTACAAGCGGTTAGTAAATGGGAAACCGGTGCGGGGAATCCGGACATACATATGCTTCCGCAAATATCGAAAATTATCAAGATAGATATTGATGATTTATTCGAAAATGAATCAAATCAGGATATTACCGATATCATCCCCTTGAGAATCAGAGACCCGATTGCTGAAAGATACATATCATATAGAAAATGGATTATTTTGATTGGATTTATTTTTCTTCTGGTTTTTCTTTTTTTTGGATTTTTATATACTGAACGTTTATCGATACCTCTCATTGGATATTACACTTGGAATCGTCAAATATATGGGGGATTTCTAGTATCCGGAGTAATTTTCATAATTATTATTAAGCATTTAACGATGCCTTCTCCTCAGTCATCTCAAGTGGAATCTCCCGAGAGAATTAAGGAGAGAAAAGATACAAGAATCATATCCACATTTCCACTTATCGGATTTATTGGATCATACTTGTATTTCTCGATACGTTTTCACGATCTCAATTCACTCTACATCGAACAAGGTTTATCTGGTTTTTTAATATATTCCCAAGCATTCATCTATTACCTTCTTCCCACTGCCATCCCGTTTTTTCTTGTTTATCATGGGCGCATGAATCAACCTTTTGTTTTACTTCTTTCTATCATATCCGTTTTTATCGTCTGCCAATATATAAGTGTGGAAGTGATCCAAGTGGTCTTTGTTTTCATGGGCACAGTACTTACATTCATATGGGGAATACGAATAGTATCACGAATGATTACACAATTCATGGAACACATCGACAGGGCTCGAATATTATTTCTCCCATTTGATTTCATCTTTATCCTTGTCGCTTTTCTTTCAACAGTATTACTCTTTGCGGGATTTTTTACTGTGTTTGGTTTGAGTGAGTTTAATCTGTCATATGATTCACTACCTTATTTTCCCTACTATAGCATCTTGTACATCACTCTCTATCTCGCTTCTCTTTTGTGCCTTTCATTGGAACGCTTATTCGGAAGATTTTTGAAGAAATCCGATTTGCTCGTTGACAAAAAGGGTAAATTCACATTGTGGCATATTCGAAATCGAACGATACTTGGCTTCGCGTTCTTAATACTACTCGTATCAGGCTATATAATCCTAAAGTATCGATTTGATTTATCAAGATTTGACTCCACCATCATAATTGGGTTTGTTTCATTCGCGGCTTCGATTATCTATGATGCATTGTTAGGCCCGATTATTCGATGAAGAAAAGCTGTCTTATTGTGTCATCCTAGATGCTCTAACCATATTCAATTACTTACAGATGCACAGTGCACATATAATAATTAAGAACGAACCCTTGTAGGTATGTCAAGGAAGGATAAATAACTTAACTGTATTTCCTTCAGTTTTGATCATACGTATGTAATTGTATCGAAACAGGTCAACCAACACATTAAAAATTTGCGCTTCTTTTTTGAAGCGTTTTTTTATTATCACTTTTAATTTTATATTTGTTTAATGATTTGTGATAAAATGGAAATAACAAAAGAGGTGAAATAGATGATTAAACTCGTACCAATCAATGAGAGTAATTATGTTGAATGTTTAAAATTATCCGTCTTTGAATCTCAAAGAGGATTTGTCGCAACCAATGTGAAGTCATTAGCTCAAGCTTATATCCACCGTGATCGAACGGAGCCTTATTGCATTTATAATAATGATACGATGGTTGGATTTGTTCAAATCATCAGTGATGATGAGGATGAAACATGTATGAATATTTGGCGATATATGATAGACCAGCGTTATCAAGGCATGGGTTATGGGAAAGAAGCGCTCAAAGTCTTAATTGATAACATCCGTTCAAGAAATCAATATAAGACGGTTACGCTATCCTATGAGCCTGAAAATACGCTTGCAGAAAAACTATATATTTCATTTGGATTTGTTCCAACAGGCGTGATTGACGATGGAGAAGTCGAGATGATTTTGAAACTGGAGTAATTCAAAGAAAGTCGGCTCAAAATCAACTTGATTT
>DIJY01000132.1 GCA_002421405.1 Caryophanales bacterium UBA5632
ATACTTAAGATTATTAAGCAGCATCTAATAAATTCCTCGCAATAATCTGCAACTCTACAATAGCAGCGGAAAGGCCGAACGAAAAGTCATATTCCTTCTTATAATTTTGTCCGCCATAAAATGTCATTTGAACAAACATTTTCGCAGCACGTTTTGCTAAAGGTTCTGGTGTAACTAATAATGTAAAATCGTAGTCTGTCTTCAACTTAATATAAGAAGAGGCAGCCTTCGCCAAATCAGAAATCTCAGTCTCGCTATAATCAAAATCAAGCGAAAGAGCTTCTCTTACTTCATCGTTTGTTAACAATTCAGCCATAGTTAGTCTGCCTCCATTACATTATTTTTTTAAGCTGCTGCTGATTGAAGAACAACGAAGCCGTTAGCGTCAGCTACTTTTCCGTCGCAAATCAATGTTGATTTTTGAACATATTCGTCGGTGTCTTCATCGAAGTAACGGCGAGTAGTGATTTGAAGATTTGTATTGAGTAAGTAATCTTTTAAATCACCATAAATCAATACGGGTTCATTTAGCAAAGCCGTGTCAAGGCTTGCGATTTCGTCGCGGAGAATAACTTTCTTACCAAGGAACGTAAGAGTTTCTTGACCGTTAATTCCGTAATTGGTTCTGCCGATTGGTTGACCATTATCGTCAACAAGACCGTTCATGTATTTATCCCAAGTTAAAGGATTAACAATGATAACGCCATTTTTTCTCTTTCTATATGCCGTTAAAATCTTGTTGATGAATTTTGTGTTCCAGCCTTGCCATGTTGCATCTGCAGGAAGGAATACTGGACGATTTGTGATTCTTGCGTCTTCAGTAATACCTTTTGGTTTGCCGTTTCCGTCGCCTGTTAAAATTGCTTCTTCAATAGCATAAACCATTGCTTCGGCGATATTCGCTGCGACTGTGCTTTCAAATAACGAAAGCGATACTGTTGCTGCTAACAAGGTAGTAGCGACCTTGATTTGAAGTTTGAAATAACCAAACGAAATCTTTGTGACGGCTTTCTTTTGTTTTTCCGCCGTTGAACCTTCAGCAATCCATGAAGCTGTTGGTTTCGCACTTGCAACGGGAATGTCAACTCCACCAGCATAATTTGTGATAGTGATAAGATTATAAATTTCTCCATAATCTTTCATTAACTCAATTACTTGGTTAAGAACAGTCGTCGGGATTAATGCTCCAATATCTGAAGTAGTCGTTGTTGCGTCGGCTCTTGATTCTGGCAAATCAAGAACTCTACGGTCGTTCCCCATAACATAGTCGCGGAATGCTTGACGATATTCAGGAGTATCCGTTGGGCTTAAAACGGTTTGATTTGAACGTTGCGAAGGAATAACGACTCTTTGTCCTTCTTCGAAAGCAGCTCTCATCTCAAGCTCTTTCTTTTCAATATCTCGTTTTTCAGCGAGAAGGTCTTTTACTTCTTTTTCAATTTCAGGTGTTGCCTCGCCACGGTTGACGATTCCTTCAATTTCTTTCATGCGGTTAAGAATTTCTACTAATCTTTTCATCTTTTTGTTTCCTCCTATTTTTATTTTTTGTTTAATTCAATCATTATTCTTATGCGTCTTGCCAATGCTTCTTTCTCACGCACCTCAGCCTCTACTGTCTTTCGGTGGTCCTCTAACACTTCGAAAGAACGTGCGAATACTTCTGTATCGGAATACGCAGGAATATCAACTAACGCGATATCATAAAGCCTGTCGATTTTTTTGATTTTTCTCAAAGGCATATTGCCGTCTAAATCAATCCAATCGCTGCCGTCTTCAAATGGAATGCTAAACGCAAACGAACATTCTGAAAGTAAACCACTTTTAACCATTTGATAAACATCTTTGTTCGCTTGAGTCGGGATAAGCTCGGCGATAAACCGTAATCCTTTCTCATCCACAATAAGCTGCAAGCTTTGGTTCTTCGTTGAAGCAATCGCCAAATATCCTTGAGCGTGATTGTATTTCAAAGGAACCTTTCTCATGTCCGTTTTGTTAAAAGCCTCTGGAAGAATTAGTTCACGATAACCCCAATCTTTAGAACCAATAACAGTTTCGTTATTAAATGTCAAAGCGTATCCTTCAAGAATCATTTTTTCATCTTCTTGTCTAAGCTCGACATTCGCAGCATACCTAACTTCTTTATCATTAAATTTATTTAATGGTATTTTGTCCATTATCATTTTCTCCTTCATTATTTTGATTTTGTCCCGTGAATGATTTTGATTTGTTAAGCTGATATTCATCGGCGCTTAATGAAGAAATATAATTAAGCGATACAAGCCTAACCTCGCCATCCTCGACAGGTCCAAGATTAAATAATTTTCTATATTCATTGATTGTCAATAAACCGATTTCCTTAGAGTTTTGTAATAACGAAACTCTCGAATTAAAACTGACTATTTGCATATCCGAGCTTGGAATTCTGACCTTGTTTCCAACATCCAATTCTCGCTCAGTAAACAATTTTATATTTAATTCATTTGTCAATTTATTGATAAATGATTCAAGGCTCGCTTCGTAATATGCCTGCCATTCATCTTGGTTCATGTTTCCTTGAATAACCTTTTCACTAATATTCAAATAATTAAGAATCTTAGTTTCAAATATTTTCATTTCATCAGCGTTAGCATATTTTGCTTGTGAATTTACCTGCGTGAGCGATGATGAAGCATCCAAGTAAGCGATACCTGTTCCATCTTTTGATAAGTATGTATCAGCGAATTCTTCCGCCTTTTTCTTTCTATCGGAATCATTCATTAAAACCGTCGTATTGATTACGAATCTTAAAAATGCGCTTGTCTTGATTGCTGTTTCTATTCCTTCGTAGTTTGTATTAATAATTTTTAATACATTTTCAATCGCCGTTGTTTTTCCACCGAATATTTCGCTGGTATCAACGTGCCGTGCGATATGAAGAATGTTTTCCATAGAAGTAACAATGCTCTCGCCCATGAGATTGAATTGAAAATAAAATCCTTTTGTTTTTTCATCATAGCGAACAGCAATATCGTCTGGGTCTATAATCCACAAACTTCTTAGCGGAGTCTTGGGCTTCATTAAATCCCAGTCAATATAAATAAATACGTTATTGTCAATGTAATAATTTCTGGCGACCTTTTCCCAAAATGCTCCAGCTTCCATAATTGGATTTGGTTTGATAGACAATATTCTCGTCATGTAAGATTTGTCGGGTTTATCATTGAGAAATACTGTCGGCTTGATTTTACTGATATGCATCGCATGAGTATTAACCGCTGACATAAAAGTATCATTTAACCTTGGGTCGACAGAGTCAGAAAACACTGGCGTGAATAAATTGATAAGCTTTTGAGAATTGATTTTCAAATCTTTTTTATTTCCAAAAACCGTTGTAAATATAGTCTTTAAACTAAACGCCATATTTTCCCTCCTCTAATGCTCATTTAGGAAGTAATACTTATGTTCAACCAAGCTAACATAAGCGTCCAAAATAGTCATTACTCCGTCAATCTTTCTTTCATAGTTTGTTTTAATCGGCATAAAATTTCCATTTCTATCTTGCTCTAACTCGACATTACTGAAGCACCATTTTGTAATCGGATTATTTTGATAGCTGAATATTCCTTCTTTTAAATTGGCTTCAAGTTCCTGTAACGGAACGCTTAATGTTTTCGCTCCCTGTCGCGCTGCTTTAAGCACATATTCTTTAGCATATCCTATCGCTTCAAATTCATTGATTAGATATCCAGCTGAATATGGGTCGTAGTTAATGAACATATATCTCCAACCGTAAAGATTAACAACCTCTTTTACATAGGAAATAATATCCTTGTAATCAATGAGCTCTATTCCGCTCAATCTCATGTAACCTTGCTCAATCCATTTCTGAATAGGAACCTTACTGCGATTATTTTCGAGATATTTTTGAGTGCACCAATACATTGTTTCTGCGATTATCTTATGTTCTTTTATATCGAATAACAATGTAGTGAAAGCCGTAAGGTCATTTGTTCTCGAAAGGTCAAACGCTCCGATAACAATTTGATTGCGGAACGTTTCAAGCGGATACACCTTTTCGTTGTTAAACTCTGCAAATGAAAGCCATGAATGCTTATTGCTTTGTCTTAAATTGAGAGTTTTGCAAAGCAGGTTAATCAATTTTGACCTGTCGGAAATAGCTCGCTGTATTTCTTCGTGAAGCTGGTTGATTGACTGACTGACTCCTAAATTAGGATTCGCTTTGAAAGCATTATTAATATTTTGCCAATCATCGCCTTCGTCAAGCTCGTAACAGAAAACGAGAAGACGTTCATCGATAATCACACCCTCAACTACTTTAGTATCATATTCATAAATCTCATCGAATGTGCTTTGTCTATCGATTCCCATTGTTGTCGTTATCAATTCGATTGGTTGGAGTCTCGATTTTGTAGAGTCCCACATAACATCAATAATGTTCGTATCCGTTATGGCGTGCAATTCATCTATATGAGATAGATGAGCATTTAATCCGTCAAGCTTTTTACTTTCCTTAGATATCGTTTTGAAAAATGAATCTCTGAATGGTTTTTTATAAATTCCCGTAATAGTAAGCGAGAACCTTTTTTCAAGAGATGGATTTTGATGAATAATAAGCTTTGCCATATCCCAAGTAATTTTAGCTTGTTCTTGTTTCGTTGCTCCCGTGTAACATTCCGCTCCAATTTCTCCGCCAATCAATAATTCGAAAATAATGAGACAAGCAGCGAGCAGAGTTTTTCCGTTTTTTCTTCCAACATAGAGATGCAATTTTCTATATTTTCTTAATCCGTTATCGGCAGACACGAAACCGTATAATGCGGAAATCATAGCTTTTTGCCACAATTCTAATAGAATAGGCTTTCCAACGAAAGACGTTCCTTTAACGTGGCGACAAAATCTTTCAATAAAATCAATAACGATATTCGCTTTTTCTGGAACGAAAACAAAATATTCTCTGACACCATTAAAATGAGTTATGTAATTTTCTTCAGGATGGTCAATAAAAAATGATAGCTTCTCAATAACTGTTTTTATTTTTTTGCCAGCTATGATTTTGCCTTTTTTTATCTCGTCATTATACAGCGAAATATAATTCATTTTTTTATTCCGTTTTCTCTTTGGAATTTATCGAGCTCATCATCTTTTAAATTCGCGTCAGGAATATATTCTTTTAATCTTCCTAAAAACGTTGAATAGTTTTTGCTTACTTGTGAAATCAAATCCGTTGCGATTGATTTTTTATAGCCAAATTGATTATCACCATTTTGATAATATTCAAAGTAACCATTTTGCTTAATATAGGCACGAAGCTCTTCTAACTGCACAATACAAAAAGCGATGTTTTCAAGTAAAGGAATAATAACTGATTTTCTTTCTTTGTCGACATCTTTCGTAATTTTTTTTAAGTGTTTGAAATATTTATTGATTCGTTCTTCTCGTTCGTCATCCGTGAAGAATTTTCCATTTTTATTCATATCCATCATAAATGTCTACCCCCCCTTTAAATCTGAGCCGTATGCAATGTCAAGGA
>DIJY01000131.1:0-4703 GCA_002421405.1 Caryophanales bacterium UBA5632
TATGCCATGCCCGGCACACATAAAAGGGATGCTTACGCATCACCTTAATTTGATAATTTATGTTTGTAATAACGTTCTTTATCAAGAACACCTAAAGATTCAGTAAAAGTACCAAGGTCGATTTCGGCCAATGCTTCGCCAAGTACAGCGACTTTTGAATCAATGTTATCGATGAAATGAATGATTAAAGCTTCAGCGATATTTGGTTTTTTGGGTGACCCAAAATTCCCATAATAATGATGCGATAAAATGATGTGTTCTAAGAGCATGACTTCTTCAGAATCAGCGTATCCTAATTTAGCAGCTGTTAACGCAATTTCATTGGCCCCTAAGGTAATATGACCTACTAATTTGCCTTGTAATGTATATTCGCTACCTTCATAAGTATCAAATTCTAGAATTTTTGTAACATCATGTAAAATGATTCCGGCAATGATCAAATCTTGATTTAAGAATGGATAGACTAAAGTGATTCCTTCAGATAGTTTAAGCATTGTTAATGTATGATATGCCAGTCCAGAAATATAGGCATGGTGAAATTTGGTTGCGGCAGGGTAGAGATAAAAATCTTCACTGTAACGCGAAAATATGTCAAGGGTAATTGCCTTGATAATTTCATTATTGATGCGTTTTAGATAACTTTCGATGCCTGATTTTAATTCAGATAATGAAATGGGAGCGTAATCATAAAAAGCTCTCATCAATCGCTCTTTGTCAATGTCAGGCAAAGTCATCGTACTCATCAATTCGACGATGGAAGCTCTCAAATGAACTTTCTCTTTAAACTCAACCGCAATCGCTTCAAAATAATAGATTTTATTGACTAAAAGTGGTGTCCCTTTTTGAACGCGAACAATCACCTTATCCATATCCTCACAAGTAACATTGACAGGAAAGTCCTCATAAGTCGATCCATTCATTTGGTCCACTCGTCCATAAAATTGATATAATTTACCCAGTTCAATGACCATAAATATCACCCTTTATTTTTTAAAGATATAAGTCCCGATGTCCGAAATTTCATAAGTGGAAGCATCGATGGCTTGAAACAGATTACTTGAAGCTAAATGAAAACGATAATCCTCAGGAATAATGATGGTTTCCTTTTGTTCGGTTGGTTTGAATATTATGATTAATTCATCGCCGTCCGTCAATTTATACATAATCGATTTCGATTGTAAAACAATAACATCAGCGAATGAATCAAGCTCAGAAGATGCTTTCAGTTTAAACAAGTCACTACTTCTTCTAAGTTCTATCAAAGATTTAATATAGTCGACATCATCGCTATTTTGATCATAGAGCGACCAATCAACTAAATTGATTTCATCACCTGAAATGTAAGAATTTTCATCATCTTGTTTCGTCCGGTAAAACTCTTGGCCACTATGGAGGAAAGGTACTCCTTGTGCCAATAAAACCATTGAAGTAGCGAGTTTTTGTTGCTTCTTAATCAGATTGGTGTCTTTTGTAATATGAAGGCACTTATCAAAAAATGTGCGATTATCGTGACATTCAACGTAATTAATTGATTGCGTTGCGTACTTGAACATATAGCGGTTATGTGCACTACCCAGTAGCATTTCTTTGACAATGGGAGCTTCGTCTAACCTCCCAGTCGCGTAGCCTTTTATTTCAGGGAAGAAAGTTGCACCTTTAATCGTTTCACGGAAACGATCATTGAAGAAACCAATGGTGTAGATTACGGTTTTATTTCCCATGTGAGCCATGCGGTCGGCTTGATTAGAAGAATACATTTTCCAACCTTCACCATAAACCAGTAAATGCTCATCTAAATTATGGAGTTCTTGTCTTAATTCATTCATCGTCTCTGAATCAATTAGCCCCATTAAATCAAAGCGGAATCCATCAATCTTGTATTCATTTGTCCAATAAAGTACCGATTCGATGATAAATTTGCGAACCATTTTTCGGTGCGTCGCAAGATCGTTTAGACAGCCAGATACATTAGTATAAATTCCTTCACGGTCAACGTGATAGGCATAACCGGGAACGATTTTTTCAAAGGGGAAGACATCCGCATCATAAACATGGTTAAAGACGACATCCATAATCACATGAATATGATTTTCATGCAAAGTATCAATCATTTGTTTTAGTTCGTTGATGCGAGCGTATGCATCGGATGGATCGGTTGAATACCACCCTGAAGGAACATTATATTGTCTCGGATTATAACCCCAGTTATACTTAAGGTTCGGATGAAGTTCATCGACACCTTCAAAATCAAAGATGGGCATCAGTTGAACATGAGTTACACCCAATGATTTCAAATAGTCGATTCCTGCGGGTAATCCGGATTTTGTTTTGACGTTTTTTTCAGTTAATCCAAGAAATTTTCCAGGGTATTTAAAATTAAGATTTGGATCGATTGTAAAATCGCGAATATTTGTTTCATAGATAATCGCATCCGATGGATTTCCACTAAAGGAAGCTTGATGTTTCATTTGATATGTTTTTGCTAAATCAATGATGTAATTATATTCGCCATTGGCATTGGATGCAATGCCATAGGGATCGGTTAAAATCTGGGTTTTTCCATTCACATAAGTATGGTATCGATAACGATATCCATCCAAATCATTTTCAATGACTAAGCGCCACACGCCAAGGTTTTGATAGACCATGGAATGGGTGGATACCATTCCATTCGGTGATACTAGTTCTAGTGTCACAACCTTAGCAACTGGCGTCCAGATTTTAAATTTCGTCGATTCTTTTGAATAGGTAAATCCTAAATCACTTTTTTTATAATGGTAGATATTATCAAATAAATCGGTTCTGACAATTTTACCGGTATAGAGTTCAGAAGTTTCACCTTCATCATTCTTAATATGGTAATCCAATTCTAAGTGAATATAAGCGTCAAATTGGCACACGAGTTTAACTTCTGTGCCAAGATTATGTTTTTGGATGATTTTTAAATCAATTTTTTCATCATTTCCTAAAAGTGTGTATACTGCATTGTCCCGATAATTCTTCAAAGGAACAATGATGGTTAACTCATCGAAATGATCTAAGTAACAATAAAATTTTCTCGTATCCATTATCTCACACCTAAATTGTCTTTGCTTGAAAGTTTTTCAGTCACGTATTTTTTAATTTTATGATAATCATTATCGAGTTTTAAAGTGATGACTTGAAAAATAATGTCATCAATTATATCGCCAATAACTCTTGCGTCACTCAATAATTTTAGGTCTAAAATATCTTGACCTTTAAATGCCAAATCACAAGTTTTGTGAATCGGCATTTTTTGATAGAGTTCTTGAATGAAAGTTTCTTGATCATTCTTCGGATTGATAATGCGGTTGATATTGTTCGCAAGCAAACAAATTTCAAGCCCATTTGCATAGACTATCAATTCGTTAAAGACATCATTTTGAGTCGCAATCACCAAATCATGCAATCGTTCTATCAGCGAGAGTTCACGGTTAGAAAAACGCCAAGCATTAGAAAATTCAAACCGGCCCAAGAAACTTGATAATGCAAAAAATTCACAAAATGAAATTTGAACATCGTTGCGTCTTGAAATCATTTCTAAAGCGGGTTCAAGTTCTTTAAACACTTGACCGATTCTTCCTTGATACATCAAATGAAGTGTCTTTAAAGCAAATTGACCTTCAAACGTTTGTTTTAGTTCTTGAAGAATGCGTTCATTCACAATGTCATTCAATAAGTGTACGTTATTATAAATGCTTTCGAAAGTAAGTGTCTCGATATCAAACCCAAGTTTTGAAACAAAACGAAAAGCCCGTAAAATTCTTAATGCATCTTCTTTAAACCGAACATCGGGGTTGCCTATTGCTCGAATTTTTTTGTGATACAAATCCGATTTTCCATGAAATTGATCAAGGATTTTCATATTTTCATCCATTGCCATCGCATTGATTGAAAAATCTCGGCGTTTCAAGTCATCACGAATAAATTTTGTAAAAGCAACGTAAGAAGGATGTCGACCATCAATATACTCGCCTTCATTGCGAAATGTTGTGACTTCAAAAACAGCTTCATCGGTCATAACAGAGACGGTTCCATACTTTTCACCCGTTGCCTTTGATTTGGGAAACAGGTTTAATACTTCTTCTGGAAGCGCTGAAGTTGCGATATCAATATCAGAACTTTTAACGCCAAGCAAAAAATCGCGGACGAATCCACCCACAAAATAAGCATCGTATCCATTAGCCTTTAAATGTAATAAAATTTTCTTCCCAGATTCAACTGCATTTGACATGCTATTCACCGCCGTTATTATACCATAGTCATATGAACTTTTCTATTGTTTTTACATCCCGTCGTGCTATAATTTAGGAAGGTGATATGAATGCATTCAATTAAATCAATAACAATCGAAGAAAATGAAATAAAAAAATCAAGATTTATTGCAATACTATACCCTGTTAAAACAGAAGATGAAATCCTAAATTCGTTATCAGAAGCGAAAACAAGATATCCGAATGCAACACATTACTGTTATGCCTATATCTTAGGAGATAACCAAGAAGTTCAAAAATCAAGCGATGATGGAGAACCGCAGAAAACTGCGGGAGTCCCCATGCTTGAAGTCTTGAAGAAACAAAGCATGACCTATGTTTTAGCAGTCGTTGTCCGTTATTTTGGCGGTGTAAAACTAGGCGCAGGCGGTTTGATTAGAGCGTATGCCACTTCAGTAAAAGATGCAA
>DIJY01000131.1:4750-10929 GCA_002421405.1 Caryophanales bacterium UBA5632
CTTGAGTTTTACTTAAGATCCTTGACTGATAATGTTGAAAAAGTTTATGGTGGCGATATCATTACTTTAAAATTTGTTGTCTTGGGAAAAGATACCGATAAAATCTCAGAGATGGTTAAGAAACTTTCGAATTTTCAATCGCAATTGGTCAAAGATAGAGAAGTAATTCGTTATATTTGATGAAAAAAACCCAGATTTCTGGGTTTTTCTTTTACAATAATCCATTCATGTTTTCAAACAGTGAAACCAAAGCATCCACAAAAAGATATCCCAAGATGATGGCAATGACCATATAGATAAATCGAATTTGATCGCTGGAGTTCGCTTTGAATATTTTTGATAAATCGACGGCTTGTAAAGCCTTATAAATAAAAGGTGTGGCAATAAAAAACATTACAATTCTGGCAATCAAGAACACTTCTTCTAAGAACATAATATCACTCCAAGATGGCGTCAGGAATAAATTGATCCGACGTCATATTTGTAATTACATTTATCACAAGTTTATTTGGCAGACATACGATGGGGACTAAACTCGAGTTAGTGGGTGGTTGTAATTCACATAAATCACGCGGACTGACTTGGTAATCAACCTCTATTTTTTCATCTTGAACTAAAAGTTTGATGCCAACGATTTCATGTTCAGATGCATAGGAATCCATGTCCCATAAAGCCTGCATTTCCGCCTCAGTCATAATTGCACCTGGAACATAAAAGATTCCTTCTATCGCTCTTCCGACATCGATTTGATTTTTGTACTGGGTATTATAAACGGTATAATCATAGGTTTTCATGTCAATAACCATAATTAATTCATCTTGATAAAAGATTTTTGCATAAATATTCCCAGTCGATTGCGATTTTTCTATCATTTTAAAAACAAACAGTGCGGCGAGTCCAACCAATAACAATACGCCAAGAAAGATAAAATCATGTTTTTTGATAGTCCCGCCTCCTTTTTAATTCGATTGATATTATTATACACAAAAATCATAAAAATATCAACAAAGCACGAATCAATATTCATTGGCATATTGGTTTATATTTGATATAATGATTACGGTGATTTGAATGAAGAAAATACTATTGTTAATAATTTTATTCATGACTTCTTTATCCGTCATGAGCTGCACCACAAAACCAAATATGGACTATTGTATTGAAGGCGCGATTAAAGGCGTTTATAAATGTACAAAAACATGGTCAACGATGTTTGACACAACGGTATCTTTGACCCTCTATTTGGATAAAACAGAAAGATACGATGTTGAAATTGTTTTTGATGACGTCGAAGCGTTGCTAAATCAATACCATCAGTATTTTGATAAATATAATGAATACGATGGCGTCAATAACGTCTACACAATCAATGAAAATAATACCGGTGAAACCATTGTTGATCAAAAGTTGTTTGACGCTTTGACCTACGTTTTGATGAATGAACGAACCATCAAAATTGGGAACACCGCCCTGTTTAACATTGCACTCAATCCCGTCTTGAAAGTATGGCATGACGCAAGGGAAAATCCGCAATGCACTAGCGTCTTTGGTCAAGATACTTGTCCAGTTCCTCCTGCATCAGTTTTTGAGGAAAACTATAACATTAATCCTGATGATATCATATTGAACGCTGACACTTTATCAGTATCGTTTGCAAAACCAAATATGTCGATTGACTTAGGGGGTTTTGGAAAAGGATACGCTTCTGAGGTTGCAACTGATTATCTTGATTTAGCGGGATATTCCTATATTTTAAATGCAGGAAATTCCAATGTAAAAGCCGGCGGAGTCAACCCAAACAATAATGATGGTTTTTATTATATCGTTTTATTAGAACCTACTTTTGAATCTTATAGTTCTGCGTATTATGTCACCCTTAAAATTCCAGAAAAGGTATCGATTGTGACCTCCGGAAACTATCAAAGATATTTTATTGGCGCTCAAGATAGACTCTATTATAATCACATTATTGATCCAAGAACCTATATGCCTAGTGGCGACTTAGAAAATGCAACAGCGGTTTCAGTTTTACATGAAGATGGGGGAATGGCTGATATTTATTCAACCGCAGTCTATCTCATGGGTTACACAGAAGGATTGGCGTTTGTCGAAGCGACGGAAGGCCTTGAAGCCATTTGGTATTTAGCCGATGGATCTGTTGAATACTCCAGTGGTTTTGATGAATACATTTATCAATTATCCAATTAGATTAAGGACGAATTTAGTCCTTTTTTTATAAAAAAAACGACCGATGAAGGTCGTTTTTGATTTACTCGCGGTCTGGATTGATTAATTGAAGGTTATAGATATCTATCATTTTTTTACCAACTAGCCCTGTCAATATGCCCGTCGGAATCGAGATTAAAATCATATAAGGTAAGTAATAGATGAGCGTCGGTGTATCTAATACCACGATTGCCATCGCAATTTGTCCGACCATATGCATTAATGCTCCCGTCACTGAAACCGATACGATTGAAAGTTTAGGGATTTGCTTGATACCAATCATCGCGAGATAAGCGACGATACCGCCTGAAAGTGACATTAATGAAGTCGGCGTAAACAATCCTGAATATATCAATGAGACGATAAATATTCTTAAGATTGAGACAACGAATGCTTCTTTTCCACCATAGATGTACAGTACGACAAGCGTAATGATATTTGCAAGTCCAAGTTTAACCCCTGGTATGATAAAGATGGTCACCGAAATCATGGATTCCACAATTGATAAAACAATTGAGATTGAAATCATAATGGCGAGGAAGATTAATTTTTTCAGTTTCATGTTAAATCACCTCTGCTATTTTATCACTATTAATTGGATAAAACAATCAAAAAAATAAGCTTTCAAACAGCTTATTTTTTAATGATATAGTAACGGTAGGCCATAATCGTTGGCCAGAATAAAAGTCCGATGGCAACAATCACGAACCATAAAAAATTTCTGAAAAATGATAAAAAAGTAAGATTAATAAAAACTACCAAACCAACGATAATCAAATAGGCAAAAATCGAGAAACTGAATTGGCTTTTTCGTTTTATAATCATATTTGCTTTTAATTGTGAACTTTGATCGGAAAAAGCATCCAAGACGTCTTCAGTCGATCCAAATTCCTTTATCGATTGATCAATTGCCTCTTCAACTGGCGTTCCTTGTTCAACTAAATCTTCAACTTTTTCTTCTAGAGAAGTCGTTAAGATATCGATGAGTTCTTTTTTATCTGATTCATTAAAGTAATCTTTGAGAATCTTCGATACAAATTTCTTTATTTTATTCACGGATATCACTTCCTAAAATTGCCACCATGATTTCTTTTAGCAGCTTCCATTCGGAAATCATCTCCGAGTAATAGGCTTTACCAAAGGGCGTAATCTTATAATAACGTCTTTTTCCGCCATGTGTTTTTTCACCCATATAAGAAGCAATGAGTGCTCTACCTTCTAGGCGTTGAACGACTGAGTAAAGCGTCGCTTCCTTGATGTCGAATTTATCAAGGGTACGGGATTTAATCTCATTGGCAAGTTCATACCCATACATGTCTTTTTCCATTAGTAGTTTTAGAATTAACGTGTCAATGTGACCACGGATAACATCACTTGATATCATTGCTAATGATTAAGAACATATCCTATCGTCATCGCTTTAGGTCCACAATGTGCACCAACAGCGGGAGTTAATAGATAGTCCTTCAATTCTTTAAAATCAGGTCTTGCTTTCAAGACTTGTTCTCTAGCATAGGCAACGCCTTCTGGGTTGTTCGCATGAACGATAAAAGCTTCGACATTTTTGCCTTCAGTTTCTTCTAAAAACTTTTCAATCACACGGTCTAACGCTTTATGGAATGTTCTAATTTTTTCAACGGTAACGACTGCTCCGTTTTTATCGATTTCAAGTAATGGTTTTATCATTAACATGTTCGCAACGAAACCTGCAGCGTTTGATAAACGACCATTTTTAACTAAATAGCGTAAATCACTGACAGCGAAATAAATATGGTTGTTATCTCTGATGAATTCGAGTTCACTCATGATTTCTTCCATTGATTTTCCAGCATTCGCCATTTCATGAGCGGTGAAAGCCATTTTGCATTGTAAATAACCCACTGTCTTTGAATCAAATACAGTGACGTTTACGCCTTCAACCATTTTTTTCGCAATCATCGCGTTATCATAAATGCCACTCATCTTTGAAGAAATCGTAATGAATAATACTTCATCACAACCTTCGTCGCGTAATTTCTCATAGGCTTCTAACATCGTTCCCGTGGAAGCCATAGCGGTTCTTGGAAACAAGGAAGGATCGGATTGAATCATGTCGTAAAATTTATCGGCGGTCAATTCTTCAAAATCGACATATTCTTTTCCTCCCATTAAAATGGTGGAGCGAATAACTCCAATTTGATAAGGATGTGGAATGTAATCAATTGCGGAATTCGTACAAACTAGAACACCAAGCTTTTTCATGAGTATTCTCCTTTAGTTAGAATGATAAAGTCTACTTTTATTATAGCGGTAATATTCATTTTGTCAACGAGGTAAAGAAGAGTGTTCTATCCTCGGTAGGAACTTTTATGTTCTGCGCGTCTTGGCTTTGAAATTGAAAGGCCAGCACGTTTGCCTTTAAGCTTTGTGTTGTTTAATGTCCTCATGATTTCATCACGGAAATTCGAAGGAACACTGAAGAAAGAAAATTCTGTTAAAATCGCAATATTTTGAACATCTTTTCTTGAAATTTTGATTTTTGAACAAACAAAATCCAAAATATCAGAGACCGTTAATTCATCTTGTTTACCAAGGTTTAAATGGAATCTTGCTTGATTTGATTCTTCTTTTGATCCCCAAACCTTCTTGGACTCAAACTCTTCATTAATGTCAGCGACATTCGCTTCAACTGAACTCTTCGATTCAAGCATTTTGAGTAATGCGACAATGATTTGATCTTCGGTCATCGTTGATTGAATCATTTTATTCATCATCTCGTATTGCGATTCAAAGTTTGTCTCGGAAGAAACAAGGGCTTGAATTTTATCGATGATTTTTTGATTTTTCACATCAAGAACCTTGTCGTAAGTTGGAATACTGCGTTTCTTGATTTTTGTTTTCGTAATCCGTTCGATTTCTTCGATTTGTTTTAGTTCGCCTTTAGAAACCAGCGTAAACGAATATCCAATATTGCCAATACGGCCAGTACGTCCGATACGGTGAACATAATAATCTGCTTTTTCAGGAACATCGTAGTTGAATACAGCTTCAACTTCTTTGATGTCTAATCCTCTTGCGGCGACATCGGTCGCCACCATGACATCGATAATCCCATTATGAAATTTCTTTAAGACATCGAGTCGCGTCGTTTGTGGTAAATCACCATGGATTTTATCACAATTGATTCCGCGTTCAATTAACTCTTGGGTTAATTCGTCAACTTGAACTTTCGTATTGCAGAAAATCAAGGACAATTTCGGACGGTAAACATTTAAAAGACGATAAATCGCTTCGGTTTTGTTTTCACGTCTGACTTTATAATAATATTGGCTGACATCTTGATTTGTGGAGTCTTCGCCAATGACTTTGACCAATTCAGGATCAATCATGTAACTTTTTGCCAAGCCAATAATACTTCTTGGCATCGTTGCCGAAAACATCAATGTTTGTCTTTCCGTCGGGACGGCTTGGAAGATCTTTTCAATGTCTTCTTGGAAGCCCATTTTTAACATTTCATCGGCTTCATCAAGTACCATGAATTTCAAATGATCAAAACGAATCGTTTTACGTTCTAAATGATCGATTGTTCTTCCGGGAGTTCCGATTATGATTTGCGGTTTCTTTTTCAGTTTATAGAGTTGATTTGTAATCGGATCACCACCAAAAACAGTGACAATTCGGCATCCTGGAATGTATTTAGCCATCCGCATCATTTCGTCGTGGATTTGAACGGCGAGTTCTCTCGTCGGTGCTAAGACCAGCGCTTGAACGACTTCGATATTAAAATTTAATTTTTCTAAAATCGGTATGCCAAAAGCGGCGGTTTTACCAGTACCTGTATGTGAATGACCGATGATGTCTTTTCCTGCTAGTAGTAAAGGAATGGTTAACTCTTGAATTTCTGTCAAGGCATTGAAACCCATTTCTTCAATTGCTTGTTTAATTTCACTTCTTAATTCCATGTTTAATTCCAT
>DIJY01000077.1:0-9735 GCA_002421405.1 Caryophanales bacterium UBA5632
TAAACCAATGTTGACCCATCGCCAAATTAGCATCAAGAGCAGCTGCTTCTGCATAACCAGTCGTTGTGATTGCTTTGACAGAAACGATCAAGAAGAAGATGAACATCGTCAACGAAATCGCAACGGATGTATCTCTTAAGAAGGATAAGCTTTTTGGGAATTTAATGTCTTCTGTCGAAGCGGATCCTTTACCAAATAAACTGCCTAACCAAGCTGAGAATACATAACCTAATGTCCCAAAGTGACCAAACGCAATGGAATCATCACCCGTGATCTTAACCATTGTCTTTTGTGCCATTGCTGGGAAGATTGCCATTGTTAAACCAAGCAATGCAGAACCCGCGAGAATCAATTGCCAGCCCGTTAATCCACCAACGGTTAATACAACTGCGATCAAAGCTGCCATATAAAGTGTATGGTGACCTGTTAGGAAGATGTATTTAAGACGTGAGAAACGCGCAAGAATGATGTTCGCCAACATACCGAACGCCATGATGTAAGCTGTTGCCTGAGCATAATCGTTTAAAGCCAAAGATACGATTGCTTCATTATTTGGAACAACTCCATTGACTCCAAATCCAAAGTTGAACATCGCACCGAAATAATTCAATGCACCAACCAATACGTTTGCCCCTGCTCCAATAACCAAGAAACCTAAGATAGTTTTAATCGTCCCCTTAATTACAACTTCAATTGGTTTCTTCTGCGCCAATAGACCGATCAAGGCAATTAAGCCGACCAAGACGGCTGGCGTCGAAAGAATCTGCTGTAAAACGTTTAAGATTGCTTCCATTTTCTACTCCCTTTCTGTTTTCTCTAAGAAACGTGTAAGCACTTCTTCTGATGTCTTAGCCTTAAGTATCGATTGAACCTTTTGTTCATCGCTAATGATTTCAGCGATTGCTTTCAATGCTTCAAGATGAGAGGCACCATCTTCAGCAGCGAGCGTAATCAATAAGCGGACATCATAGCCATCACTTGTAAAACGGATTGGATTTCTCAATACCGTAATCGCAAGTTGCTTCGAAATCACACCTTGTTCAGGACGCGCGTGCGGTAAAGCAATTTCTGGCGCTAAGACATAGTAAGATCCATAATGCACTGTATTATCAATGATTCCCTGAATGTAACGTTCTTCCACATATCCTGATGCGACCAAAGGCATAACAGATACATGAATCGCTTCTTTCCAGTCTTTGACCGATTCGAGTATTTGAATATTCTCAATTTTTAGCATCGTTTCAATCATCATCGTTCCTCACAGTTCTACGGACCTACCCACGCTTTCAGTATAGTAAGCCTCTCTTTTTATTTGAAGTCCAAAACCCTTCAACTTGAATATGCAAAAATTGGACACTTATTTCGTGTCCAAGTAAAGGTATATCGAATAAAGTAAACTAATGCTGCCTAAGCCTAAGAAACTTAAGCTTTGTCCAGGCAAGTCCATTAGGTATTGATCATAGCCAAAAGCAAGAAGCAGAAAGAATGCAATGGGGAGTACTGCTCCCAACTTCGTTGTCGTAAAACGATGCTTGAATCGTACCCATCCATGCCGGTGATCTGAGTACTCAATCAAACCCACTTTACGTAACGCGATTGGAACACCTTCTTCATCCGATTTGTTCGTGACGCGAATATCTTTAACCTTGAGCAGTTCTGGATGAGAATCTCCCATAGCATACGCAATGGATGCTTGGTTTGCCATACAAATATCATTGGCTCCATCTCCAAACACAATTGTTTTTGACCATTGTCCGTTTGTCTGTTTAAAGACTTTTTCAACACCAATTCTTTTATCCGCATCCTTTGTATAAACATCATAAAAAATAGAACCAAATGTTTCGACAATCAAATCAGGGAATTCGGTCTTGAATGTTTTTAATTGCTGATCATCTTCAATCTTCAGCATGACATTATACACTTGGGTCGACTCATTGATTTTTTTGGAGCGACTTAAATCGCGAGGTCTTTTAATGACATTTTCGATTTGCTCTTGAATGGAGTCCCCCGCTAAAATGATTGTATTTTCCAACGTATGCACACCATGTTCTAATCCATTGTTTCGTGCATATTCGATAACATCTTGAACGACTTTTGAATCAATAGGTTGATGGGAAAGTAGCTTACCTTTTCGATCGTAAAGTACACGACCATTAAGAGAAACAACATAGTCCGCATCAATTTGATTGATCAAAACTGGATCAATTTCATAATAAGGTCTGCCTGTTGCCAGAATAACCACTAGCTTTTGTTGCTTTAATTGTTGTATTGCATCAATCGTAGAATTGGGGATGTTCCCTGTCTTGCGATCTGTTAGTGTCCCATCCAAGTCAAAAACTACTGTATTAATCATCATATTGAGTGTTCTCCCGATCTTCATTAAAGTCCAATAAGCTTGGTATCATCTCAACGTTTGCGGTTTTGATTTGTTCAATACGTTTTTGATCTGCTGTTAGACTTAGAAAGTCTTTCATGATTCTTAAATGACTGTGTTTATCTTCTGGTGCGAGCACAAAAATCAAAGAAGCTTGTCGATCTTTAAACTGTACTGGTTTACTCACTCTCAATAGCGAAACACCCAATTTATTGACACCATCTTTAGGTAATGCATGCGCTAAAGCAATATCTTGACCAAGGACGATATAGGGTCCGTAAATATCGACATTTTTAATCATCGCCTGAACGTATTTATCAGTAATTGCATTGGATTCCAATAAAGGCTTTGACGCGATGTGAATCGCATCCACCCACGAATCAACAAATTCAAGTGTTTGAATATTACTAGGATGCATAACTCCACTTAACTTAAGTCTTCCTTCAACTTGCAGTGGTGGCATCGTTACAGGTTCATTGAAAACGTGTTCTAGTTCATCTTTTATTGCTTGGTATTTCTCACCACTTACATGATGAGCAATGAGGTTTAGTATCACATTAAGACTAACCCCTTTGTTGTTTTGAGGACTGTAATTCTTTTTTAATACTCTCGACAATATCCTTAATCGATCATCTTCCGTTATAATAGGACGAACTTTTATAACGGGAATCGGTGCGTTCAAATCCACTGTGGATATAATGAAATCACAATTCCTAGATGCCTCATCAACTTCTTCAATGCCAACAATATTACATATTTTTATGCTTGGATGTAATGATTCTACTTCCGCTCTTAACATAGTTGCGGTTGAAACTCCATTTGGGCATACCAATAGTACATTGAATTCTTGCTTAACTTCTTGCCTTCTACGTAGAAATCCGCCGAAATGCATGGCAAGATAGGCAATCTCACTTTCTGGGATTGGTAAGCGTAGACTTGTTTTTAGAACGCGTGTTGCCTTTACGGTGATCTCAAATAACTCTGGATATGCATTCATTATTTCATTCATTAAAGGATTGCCGATTTGTATTCCATATTTATAGCGATATATGGACATGCTCAAATGTGATGCGATGAGACGAATCAATTCATTTCGATCATCAAATTCAACCGCAGCCAATTGCTCAAACTCTGCAACCAAACTCTGTGCAATGGCTTTTAAAACGATTGTTTCAGATCGACTGTCATCAGCACTACGTATTTGAATGCGTGATCCCAATAGATGCATAGCTACATAGATCTGTTCAGATTCTGGAAGCTCTGATAAATTATCTTTTACCAATCGGAATTCTTGCGTTGTGATGATATCTTTGATATCAAGTAAGCTTATATCAAGTTGTGCTTGTTTATTTAAAATGACACTGATCAGCGAGGCAAGACTAAACAGCAAGCCATCTACATAACGTGTTTCAAGTTTATCCTCGATATTACGTAACTTCATCGCAAAGTGTTGAATTTGTTCTCGATTGTAGAACGGTAGATCTAAATTTTTAAGATGTGGATTGTAGTCTAATAATGGGATCAATTGTGCATAATAATAAATGAATACTGCTCTTTGTGTAAAAATCGATCCTTTGATTTCGTAACCTTTTTGAACCTCAAATTCCAGTTCCAATCCATAACGCTGCAGCTTTTCGCGCACAATTTTCAAATCGTTGAATATGGTGTTTCGGCTGATATCACAAAGATAACCAATCTGTTCTGCATATACCGATTCATACGCACTTAAGATATAACATATCTGTAATCGATGTCTTTCTTTCGGTGACAATACATAGTGATTTAAGCTGTCTTCACCTTGAAGGGCATCAAGTATTTCATTGATTTGTGACTTCGTTAAATAAACACCTTTGTTACGTTCTATATTAATTTGAGGTAGATTCTGAATTTTTAACCAATCATTTATCTTATTTAAGTCGTAGTAAATAGAGCGAACACTTACATTAAAAAAACGAGCCAACACTTGTACATTGACCGCATCATCTTGTTTTACCAAATGATTAAGTAGTGAGACACATCTCGAATCTAATTGTATTATGTTCATAACTAATAGAATTCTATCATATTATTTTTTTCACATGAGTCTTATTTTTGAAAGTTGATTGTGCAAACGGATTACTCTTGTTTTTTAATGAAGTTGAATTATGTTTCTTCATGCAATGCTTATCGTAAGAAACAGGTTTCGATTAACATTTTAATTAAAAAACCTCTGGATCAGTGGAACCCAGAGGTGTGAACATCGCTTCACAGCGATATAATGCTAATCGTTCGTGGAAGCAAAGACAGCTTTTAAATCATCNNNTAATTGTCATCAAATTCTTCCATCAAACCGTTTACGATGGGATCCAATTCAGGGTGATTGAATACGACCCAACTCTTAAACATCATTAGTACTTCTTTAGCGTTACTGTCCATGTGTATCCTCTTTTCTTCCGCTTCTTTTTCAGCGAATACGCTTTTAAGATTATCATATTNNTGCTTTAAACTCAAATACTTTTTCTTTGAATTCTTGTATCAAAACATCCATTAAAACCTCATCTTCCAACTGATTCAATATCATCCAAGACTTCAATTCATTCAACACTTCTAAATTTTGGTCGTTCATGTTTATGACCTCCTTCAATACCTTATACGCGAGCCCTAGAAGTTCTCCTAAAAAATATTTAAATTTTTTTAAGATATTTTTATTTGCTGTAAATCTTTAGTGATTTTGTCTAGAAATCACTCATATCCATTTATGTGGACAGTGATTTGCATTAGCTTCTATTTCCCCATTTCATGTGTTTATCCCTATACAGAGTGTGCCAGAGATCCGAGATCAGGCTCATACCACACAGCAATCTACCGAACGGCAAGGTGCTAATCCTGTGGAGTTATCCGAGCGATAGGCCAAGAGTTAAACAGTCCCTATCGTTGATGGGGACTATTAAATCTCAAGGAGGAAAAACATGCAAACACAGGATTACGAAGAGGCTAGACGTTATTTCTTGAACAATGCGCAACATGGTTGGAAGTACATGGAATCATTTATCGTCAGTGAACAAATGTTTTAAAGAATGCTTAAAGATGATTTCCCAAGAGGATCTGTCATTCAGCTCGGTAAATATGCAGATTCAAGGACACTCCCTAGGACCAATGTACGGATCAAAGGTTATCCGATTATTGTATCGAGTGGGTATACATTATCTTATTGGGTTACATTTATAATGTATGAGGATAAGTTCAAGGATGAATTAGTGGACTTGTTGGCATACAACATCTCGGATCAAATCGATGAAGATTCTATACGATTAAATGACATTAATTGGATTATCAATCTCATGACCAAGGAAAAATAAAAGGCACAATAATTTGCGCCTTTTCAATCATTAAGTTAATAAATCACTAACTTTTCTTATAAGTCTTCTGAATAGCCAATCCACCCTGCTCAGAAATGTAACCTAATACAGCCCCTGCAATCAATGAAATAACTGTTCCTTTAAAATCAAAGCCAGTCGCAAAATATGCTGAACATCCAATGAATGCGCCAGGTATAAAGCCTAAGAAACTAATATGAGCTTGCCAACACATTCCAGCAGCACCCAACATTACAGCTAAACTTAATGCAATAATAATGCCTAAACTTGGGCTCAATAAATTAAATAACCATACAATCAACCAAGCCCAAAGCACACCACTAAAATTGAGAATCAAACTATCCTTCAATCCTTTTACTTTTCCACCACCTGCATAGAAACTTGCCCATGATAGAAAGCCTACATACGTAACTAAACCAAAAGCTGCGTATTGTGTACTAACTCCAGTCCATATACCAGCTAAAATACCTACGCTGATTCCTACAGCTACTAGAAATGACATTTTTTAATTTTCCTTTATTTTGTTATTTTTTTGAATGCTTCAGTTTGTGTTTTGATTCCAACTTCAGCTGCAAAACGTTCGATACTTGACGCACCAAAGAAACCATCAATTCCTTCTGTCTTTGAAATTACATAAGCGGCATCGTCCGGTTCCGCAATTGGGCCACCATGGGCAATGACTAAGATATCTGGATTCACTTTACGACCCGCATTGATGATTTTTTCAATACGCTCAACACAGTCATCCAATGTTAAAGCCGTTTGTGCCCCGATTGCGCCTTTTGTCGTTAAGCCCATATGTGCTACAAGAATATCTGCACCTGCTTTAGCCATTTTTTCTGCTTGTACCTCATCAAAAACGTAAGGTGTTGTAAGCAAATCAAGTTCATGTGCTTTGCGAATCATTTCGACTTCAAGATCATATCCCATACCTGTTTCTTCGAGATTTTGACGGAAAACACCATCAATAAGCCCTACTGTCGGGAAGTTTTGCACTCCGTTAAAACCCATGTCTTTGAGTTCATTTAAGAATACACTCATGACTCTAAAGGGATCCGTTCCATTGACACCAGCTAAGACGGGGGTGTGTTGAACTACAGGCAATACTTCCGATGCCATCTCAACCACTATTTTGTTCGCATCGCCATATGCCATCAATCCTGCAAGAGAACCTCTGCCTGCCATTCTATAGCGCCCAGAATTATAAATAATTAGCATGTCCGCGCCACCCTTTTCACTGAATTTTGCGGTAATACCGGTACCTGCACCTACACCAAGCAAGATCTTTCCATCCGATATTTGCTTGCGATACATTTCCATTATTTCTTTTCTTGACATTGTATTCATGGTTTATCTCCTATCTCGCGTTTTTCTTTGCTTCGATTAAATCGAGTAAGTTTTGTGCCGCTTTTTCTGCAAATTCTTTATCGTTGATATGTAAGTCATACTCTTCTAAAGTAATTAGATTCTTATCAATATTATGACGTAATTCATTGAATAATGTCTCATCCGCTTCCTTACTATAAAAAGCTTGTCCTTCTGCATCAATCATCGATACACCCTTTAACGGTAACATCAACTTCGTTAAAGCATGACCTTGATTCAATTTTTCCGCAATCTTTCTACCAATCAAGACATTTTCCTCAACGGTAGTCCTCATAAGCGTTACTGTAGGATTATGTTTATACAGTAAACGATTGGCAAATTTTGCAGGAACCGTTTCATAAGGCCCGAAGTTACACATATCGACCGCACCTACCGATACCACTTGTGGCACTGCATATTTACCTGCCGCTTCTAAACGATGGGGTCCAGCCGCAAGAACACCACCAATAATTTCATCTGCCCATTCTGTTGTCGTAATATCCAACACACCTTCAAAATAACCTGAACTGATTAAATCTTCCATTGACTTACCACCCGTACCCGTCGCATGGAAAACAAGAACTTCATATCCTTTTGATTCAAGATATTCACGCGCAAACGTAACACATGGTGTTGTGACACCAAACATTGTCGCAGCGATTAATGGTTTCTTTTCAACCACTGTTTTATTCTCGAAACTAACCATACCGGCGATAGCGAACGCCGCATTGGTGAATATTTTTGTGGATAATGAATTTATACCCGAAACATCCACAACGGAAGGCATCATGATGACATCGCTTGTTCCGACATACTGCTCTGTGTTTCCTGACGCTACCGTTGAAACCATCAATTTAGGTACACCAATTGGTAATGCTCGCATACCCGGTGTCGCAATGGATGTTCCTCCGGATCCCCCAAATGCTAATACTGCATCAAATTTGCCTTCTCTGTATAGTTTTGGCAATAGTTTTTCCATACCTTTAGATAGTACTTCAGTTGCCCAAGCTCTATCTTTTTTAGATGCGACTTCTCTGATATCCACACCTACTTCATTCGTCACATCCGCATTCGATACATCTGGTAAGAAAGTTGGTTCAAAAACGCCCATATGAACCGTAAATGTCTTTAAACCAAGATTCTCTATGATCTGCTTAACATATGCATACTCAACACCCTTAGAATCAAAAGTTCCAATTAAAGCGATAGTCTTCATTCATAGACTCCTTTCTTTTATTCTCGGTTGATCAGACCAAGAAATTGAATTATTGAAAAACAGTACTGTTTCTTTAACTTAACTGTACTGTTTTGTGAAAAATATGTATATGTATCTATCAATGATATTATTGTGTTTACTTCTTATTTCTAGTTGTTTTTAGCTTCTTTTATACGACTGTTCGGTGATTGTCCCGTAACTTTCTTAAACATTTTGCTGAATTGCGCATAATCATTATACCCAACCAACTCCGCCACATCACGTAATGGAATGTTTTTTTCACTCAATATATCAATAGCCTTATTGATGCGATATTGAACTAAGAAAGTCTTAAAGCACGTCCCAACTTCTTTCTTAAACAAAGAGCTTAGATAATTAACCGAAATATGCGAAACCCGTGCCAAGTCACTTAATGATATATCATCATGATAATGCTCCGCAATATACTTCATCACAAACTCTGCATAGTCATAATGTTTATCTACTCCATCCAACATCTTTAGCATCAGATCATCTTCATTAACCGATCCTGAGGTTTTAAAAGCTCTAGTTATATCTGTAATGGATGTTTCTAAAGGTATTCTCTCAATCGCAGAACCCCCGACATAACCATGTGCTGAGGTGTTGTTATACATGTATTGAACATCTAGTGGAGTTTTTACGGGTCCACCATAAATCATTTTTATACAATTGGGAGATACTCTATCACATGCATCAAACATCTTGATAAGATTATCCTTCGCGATTTCAATTGAGAATATTTTCTTAGCCCCTAAACTTCCACCATTCGTAAGTCCTAAGTGAGCACAGATGACATCCGCTCCAGCTGATGCCATCTGCTCTGCTTGTTTCTCATTAAACACAAAAGCTACGGTAAACATATCTCTCTCATGCGCGATTCTTATCGCTTCAACTTCAGTTTCGTAGCATAGACCTTCTTCTTCCAATGCTTCTCTAAACTTCCCATCAATCAATCCAATTGAAGGATAATTGTTGATGCCATCAAATCCTTTAGACTCGATGTATTCAATATAGGTTTCAAGGTTGATCAATGGATCTGTCGCATTTAAACCAAATATCAAAGGCACATCCTTTATCAACGGCATTATTTCACGACTACCTAAGTTCATAACCAGTCCATTACTGTCTTCAAATGATAAAAAGCCTGCTAATGATCCTCTTCCAAGTTGACGATATCTTCCCGAATTGAGCACAAGTAAAAAGTCTGCCCCACCTTCTTCCGCATGTTTAGCAGTTATTCCAGATCCTAGAGCCACACCGAGCAAATGTCTGTGTACCTTGATCTGACTTCTTAGATTATCCAATATTACTTGTCTTTTATTCATGACTACACATCTATTATAAAGGAAACTGTTTGTTTAATGTAAGCAAATATGTTGGCGAATTGTAAAATGAAGTCGTCC
>DIJY01000077.1:9874-10441 GCA_002421405.1 Caryophanales bacterium UBA5632
TTGGAAAATCCCATCGTTTCATTGCTCAACAGCTTCAGCGCAGTCATTCCAAGCGGTTCTAAAAATGCCTGGTATTTTATGAGTGGTAATGGAGAGACAACGATGGTTGGTCAATGGGTGTTTTGAATCTCACAGCACTTCCCAGTATCCAACAAGAATACTTGATGGATCTGGTGAAGCAAACCGATGTATTTCTTGTGAATGGTGGAGATGCTTTATATTTAGCGTATTGGATGAAATAATCTGGGTTTGCGGATCTACTTCCTACATTGGATGCGGTCTATGTCTGGTTAAGTGCTGGTAGTATGGTGATCACACCTCGGATCGGTGAAGAGTTTGTAAGCTGGTATCCCCGGATTAAAATGATCGAACATTGAATTTTGTAGACTTAAGCATCTTTCCGCATCTCAATCATGTGGATTTTTCTGATAATACGATGGAGAATGCAGAACTATGCGCTGCTATTCTTGAACATCCTGCTTATGCGATGGATAATCAGACAGCGATTCGTTTTGAGAAGGGTGTGGCGGAAGTGATCTCAGAGTATGAATGGATAGAATACAATTA
>DIJY01000077.1:10521-11530 GCA_002421405.1 Caryophanales bacterium UBA5632
AGAACTACTTCAAATCCCTAAAGCTTATGACTTCGAATCCCGAATCATCAAGTACTTTCCTTACATCTTGATCTATCACAAGTTCATAATCCTTAAGCCTGTCTAAAGTTAAACTTGAATTACGTATCAATTCTTGATCTACAAAACCAGGATGCACTATGAATAATATTAAANNGAGAAGTCAGATCAAGATAAGACTTAAAATATTCCGAATAGGGTAATCCCGTCTTAAAGAATTCATAATGATTGCTTTTAAACTGTGGCACTACCCAAGGTGAAGGTTCATGATGAGGCAAGATATCAATCCCATAGATGTTGGAAACATCAGCGATTGCTTTTTGAATGGTTGGACTCGATATCGCATGTGCCTCCATATATTCCGGTAAACCACCATTTAATTCAATAAACCTCAAGACTTGAGACTCACATTCTTTTTTAACATCATTGTACACAAATGGATCAAACCCATCCACAAACTGAGCTCTCCGAATCTTCGAAGAAATAAACAGTCCATCTTCTCCTACGAGACTCGGAATTTCTATCGTGTCAGAACACGGTACCCCAGTCGTCAAATTTGCATGCAAACCTAAGCAAAGATCCGGGAATTCTTTTATCCACTTTGAAGCCTCTAATGCCGCTGGCATATTAACCATCATTCCAGTGTTTTTAACGATACCACTCTTATGTGCTAATAGAATTCCTAAAGAGACAGCTTCTGTAAACCCGTAATCATCCGCTTTAATAAGAATGCGTTTCATGATTGTTTACCAAAAAATGAATAGTTAAAATCAACCTTTGTACGGGTTTGATTGTATAAAGATTCCCCTAAAACATAGGTTTCTTTAACCTTGAAGTCGTCTGAAACAACAATAAAATCAGCATCAAAGCCTGGTACTAACGAGCCCTTTTTCTCAATATTGTATTTCACGGCAGGATTTGTACTCGCCATTCTACATACATCTACAATTGACAGATTTAATTTCTCAACAAGATTTTTAATGCCTCCAAT
>DIJY01000077.1:11562-18289 GCA_002421405.1 Caryophanales bacterium UBA5632
CTTCCATATCTTGAAACATTCTATACTTCCCAACGGGTGCTCCAGACAAAGGTGTATTGTCGGAAATCATCATGAATTTGTCAAAATTTTTGAGTTTGAAATAGATGCTCAACATCTCAAGACTAACATGTTGTCCATCGCAGATGATTTCACAGTCAACGTTTGGATGTAAAAGTGAAGCTCCTAGCCCGCCTATATCACGATGGTGCAGCCCTGTCATGACATTCCCTGTATGCGTTGCGACAGAGATGCCTTCATCATATGTGCTCATGGCTTCATGATAATTTTGATCACTATGCGCCATCGCGACTGTCACACCATTTTTCAAAAAATAGTCATAAACTTCTTTTATTCCTGGAATTTCTGGTGCAAGTGCAACTAACTTTAAGAACCCTTGTGCATCATCCATCATTTTTTTAGCCGACTCTAAACTTACTTCTGGCCACCCTGCTCGAATGCCTTTTTCCCCAACCCTGTTTAACCACGGGCCCTCACTATGAATACCTGCGATCTGTGCACCTTTAATAGGATACTTGGCATATTTTGCGAGGATTCCAAAGATTTCTGGTTGGGCAGTAGGAAAGACCGATGTGACTCCTTGGCTAAGTAAACCTTTAAGATAACCTTCAACCTGTAATTCAGGATTTTCGAGGTTACCCATCAAAGAATATCCAAGCGTTCCATGATTATGTGTATCAATTATTCCCGGCAAGATATAGTCTTTCCCATAGTCAATCACAGGCAACCCATTGCTATCTTCACTGATGCTTACAATTTTCCCTTGATCAACGATCATGTATCCGCTAAAGATCTTTTCTGGTGTAACAATTCTCTCTGATTTATATGCTTTCATTTAATCCCTTTCTATAATTTTCACTAAATTTCTTCTAATTTTTTCGAGTCTATCCATATCAATCTTAAAGTCATTAAAACATCGTGTATTCTTAACTACGAATCGCTCCTCATGACTTTCTCCACAGAAGATTAGCATTGGATCATTGAACATTGAAATCCAGCAAGAACTATTTGTTTCTATGTATTTATGATCGACATCTATATTGTCTCGATGTTTTTCGCCTGCTATATACAAATCTTCACCAAATGCGATTGAGTCAAGAATTATAAATCGAGCTTTTTTATTTATCATTTCCATGTTTATCACTTGTTCATAACCCTTAAGTGATGAGCAAGCTCGATCCACAAATATCATTGCAAAGCGATTTTGTTTAGTATATTCAGCTAATGAAATCATTACTGCTATAGCTGCGCTGTTTCGATTATAATTTATTTTGTTTGCAAATCCTTCGAAACTTTTAAGCTCGATTGCGATGAAAAGAAGCGTAACTATCAAAGCAATAATTCTTATCCAAACTTGTTCAATTGACAATACCGCTAAAAGAACTCCACTCGTCATGTATAACGTTAACAGAGTCAAAAAAGTATTTAGAATAAGGATTTTTCTTTCTGTTTTAAGTTTCGCTTTAATTGATAATGGCTCATAGTCAAATAATGGTAATGCAATTGATGGTGTATCGTAATAGGCTACTATAATGGTCTTTGCTTTTTCTACATCGCCGACCAGAAGATGGTTTGATCTATGATATCCTTGCTTGACTGTATAGATATGATTTTGCAGATTTTGATTATTAAAATCACTTTGAACTTCATCAAGAAATCTTTTCTTCTGATTATCTGTAAATCTTTTACCCAATATTAATCCAAATCGTAAAATAATTTCTTTCATATTTACCCCAATAGGGAAAGAGGGCTTTTGCCCTCTTTGTTAGAATATTCCTAAGAACGCTAATACAATAGATACAACTAATAGCCCAAGTACAAGATGGATGGGTTTATATCCTTTTTTGATCAAATTGACAAATAAGAATACAAGTCCAATCGAAAGAATTCCAGGCATAATCGCATTGATGGTATCAAGAACAACAACGGAAGTATCTCCAACAATAATCGTCCAAGACAAACCTACATTAACCATTTGGGCGACCATAGCCCCAACCATGGTTAAACCAACAATCGATGCTGATTTTGTCAGAGCTTCCATTAACCCAGATTGGAATACCTTATCAATAAATGTTGTGCCCATCGTATAACCGATTCTTAATAGATACCATTTCGCAACACCTTGTAGCCCACCATATAAGGCAATAAAGATCACGGTTCCAAGGAAGTTACCTTGCGATGCTAAACCAATTGCAAGCCCAGCTGCTATTACACGAACAACATTAAAGAAGAAACTGTCCCCAATGCCCGCTGTGGGTCCCATAAGTGCAACCTTGATGTTTTCAATTGTTTCGGCATTTACGGAGTTCTTCTCAACTTTTTCTTTCTCCATAGCATAAGCTAATCCAGCAATAAAGTTAAACATAACTGCGTGTGTATTAAAGAAGTTGTCATGTCTCTTCAAAGCTTCTCTTCTACCTTCTTCGTCACCCTTATAGAGTTCATCAATTGCAGGTGACATCGTTAGAGCAAACGCATTGCCTTCCATCTTGACCATGTTGAATGAAGCAAACACTGTTCCTGAATACCAAAACATCTTGTTTAGAATCTTTTTTTCTGTTGGTGTATATTTGAACTTTGCCATTAGAAGAATTCCTCACTGTTATTCTGGCTGGAACTACCCGCCGCCTTCAACTCTACAAATTTCTTTTCATTAAAGAAGTAAATAACTGCTATGACGCCTGCAACAATTGCAATTGCCAAAGTTGGTAAGCTTAGATATTTCGCTAAGACGAAGCCAAAGAAGAAGAATGCGCCAACTTCTTTATTCCAGATCATAGAAGTGATGATTGCAAAACCGACAGCAGTCATCATACCACTTGCCTTACCAAGACCGGTCATTACCCAAACAGGTAGCGTACCTAGGAATGCATATAAACCCTCTACACCATATGCAACCGCTAAGAATAAAACAACCATCGAAGCTAAGCGAGCAATAAACAAATCAAAGAATATCATCTGAAATCCAAACTTCTTCATGTCCCCTTTTGCAGCAAGATTCTCCCAATATGGCGCTAAACTTGAGAAAAGCGACATCAATATCCCTGAGAATGAAGCCATTAGTGTACCAATCGGCATTGCGATTGCTAATCCAGATTCAATGCTTGCACCTGTTAGAATGGTAAATGCAACTGCGACAATTGAGCTCGTCAATGCATCTGCAGGAATCGAGCCTCCAATTGCGGAAATACCCATAAATATTGATTCCAGTGATGCCCCCATAATGATGCCTGTTCTAAAATCCCCTAAGAATAAACCAGTAATGGGTGCTACAACAATTGGCCTAGTGAAACATTGCCAAGATGTTAAAGAGAAATCTAATCCAGATAAGAAGAAATAGACTAAAACTACAATTAATGCACTTTCTGCCATAAGATCCTTTCCTTTCTTTTATTTAAATATACGACTAACATCTTCTGCAGGCTCCTCAGGTGTGGTTTGATATATACACTTTAAACCTGTTGCAACGAGCTTACGGAATTGCTCAACTTCCACCTCATTGCAATAGATGTTGCGTCCAAATGCTTTTCTTGGCTTCCCAGGAAGCTCTGGAGCAATTCGTCCATAGTTCCCTACATTGATGAATGGTATCCCTTTTACTTTTTCAATTATTGTTACTGCATCGGTTGGATTGTTTACAAGGACCATGATTTTTAACGATTGTGCTCGAGGATCATTAATAAGTGCTATCGAGTCATCCAATGTTTTTATGGCTGTTTTAATCCCGGATGGAGCTGCCATCATTAACGACTTTTGAATGATAGGATTTGCAGATGCGGCATCATTTGCAACGATAATATGCGAAACACCCGTATGCTTTGACCATTTAATCGCAATTTGCCCATGAATGAGTCGTTCATCAATTCTAAAGAATGTAATCATATTTCCTCTTTCTAGAAGAAGTTGTCCTCTAAAGGTACATCTTCTAACTTAACGATCTTTATGGCTTTCCTACTCTCTTCAACTAAAAATTCGATTTCTTCCTTTGAGATATGGGATGAGCCTCTTGCGACCACTTCAAGTACAAAAGCTAAATTCACACCAGCTATAAGTATTCTGTTGCTTGAGTTTGCATATCGTGACATCACTTGATTTACACTGCCTCCATAGAGGTCAGACATGAGGATGATCTGATCTTCGTTGTTTTGTGTATTTAAATAATCGATAAGATGGTCTTCGAAATTTGTTTCATCGAGGTACGCATCTATAACCGATATACCTTCTGTACTCCCAAGTAGTATTTCTAATGAGCTTTTAAATCCAGATGCCAATCGTCCATGAGTTGCTATTAAACATTTCTTCATTGTTCTCTCCAAACTCTACACTTAAATGATAATTGCACTTAAACAATATTTGTATGGAGCAAAAATCTACTTTATAAGTGCAATTTCACTTTTTTCATCTACTTAAGTGCAATAAAAAATCCGATTTACTCGGATGTAAGGCAATTCTGGATCAGCTTCTTATAATTACTGATGTTTATACTTTGTGTTACTTGTTCAAACCCCTTCTCGTGTGATATCAATCCGCGTGAAATGTTCTCGATTGCCTTTAGCTTGTGGATTGAGTGTTCAAAATTCGCAATAATCACTGATATTTTGCTTATTTCGTGATGTCCCCATGACTTATTTCCTTCTAGAATATAGTAGTCATGCCGCTCTTGCTTGCATAGTGCATAAGGGATGAAAATTACAATCGTGTCATAGCCTGAGTTGTATGAAATGAACTTCTCATTTTCACTAAGCAAGGCTTCTATAAGGCTGCATTTTGTCTCATCTTTACCATACTTATGCGCGATCATCTTAAAAAATTCAGCACACGTTCCAAAGTTAAACGATCTATATATTGATGTATCTTCTTCTTTTGGAATGTAATTATTTATATCATAAGCATTTACAACAACTTCATCATGAAATCGGCTGAATTGATTGGGTTTGGATACCGTATCTATTTGAAAATAGGGTATATCGTAAAAGTAAGTAAAATCCGGCTCATTCATAACGACATAATCATAATCACTTTGCTTAAGGCCTCTGATCTCGTATAATTCTACCGCTTCATTGCTCGCAATCATCTTTCCAAATCGATCATTTAAACGATGTACCAGTTCTCTTCCAGACTCTTTTCCCCCCGTGCTGACAGTCAATAATTTTAACTTGTTTATCTTATATTTTATTCTAGAAATAGCACTGTAAAAGACAAAGGCTATGGTGGTAATGTGGCGTGAGTTTAATCTGCAGAAATACTTCGTTTCTATGTATCGAATTGCGCATCGACTCAGCTCAACCGCTAAGGGGCTTGCACCAATCTCATGTGCTGACATATCAGGAATGATACGTTGATTGGTCGATAATCCGTATTTAATCAAAGTAATGAAAGGAATCAATCGTGCAGTTAAGTGGCTTTTGAGTATGTCATCATCGAATTTTATGGACCATTCTACTTCAATAAACTCTAATATCTCTTCACAGAGTTCGGCTGCCAAGCCATAATTAGAGGTTGCCTTATTGACTTCGTGAATTGAGTAATCGCGCATACCATGCAGGAGCATGCCAGCATATGCCACTTCATCCTCAGATACATTGAACCCTTCAATCTCTTCAAGATCATTAAAAATCTGCTTAGATAACTGATATTCCTCTAAGTTTATTAAATCTTCAAAAATATCCTTGGGTAACTGAATCATATGACCCATCTTTATTCTGTTTTTGAGTACAACTAAGTAAAACGCAAAAAATAGCGTCTCATCATCAATACAAGTAATGCCACTTTTTCTCAACGTTTCCAAAAATCGACGTCTTATTCTTTGACGAAGTTCTTCGCTACATTCTAATATCGCTGCGTATTTTGGACTTGTATCTTGAATTTGAATCTTGTGATAATGATTGACCACCAATTCTACCATAGCGAGTCTCTTATTCGATTCATCCCCAACAACCTTTAAGCCTTTACCAGTTGTGGATTCAATCTCGAGATGATATGAGTTAAAGAAAGAGTAGATTGACTTCATTTCCTGCTTTATGGAAGAACGAGAAAGATACATTTCATCTGAGATGTCATCAATTTTAATCGGGACATCGCTCGCTATTAAGGTTCTTGCAATATAAATAAACCGAGCTATTCTATCCGTGATGTATGTACCCACCAACATACGACTATAAATAAGCTGTTCATAAAAAGGAAAGAATACATCTCTTTCAACAACCGTTAAGCTGTACCCGATGCCTTTCCTAGATTCAAGATTTGCACCTAGGGGTTTGAGGAGATCTCTCAAAACAAGCATGTCTGACTTTATGGTTCTTTGACTCGCTCCAACTTTCTCAGCAATCTCTTGTGATGTCAGAGATTTTGAATTCGATATTAAGTGGTAAATAATCTGTCGATGTCTATGGTTTTGTATTTGCATGCGTCCCTCATTGCTTTAACCTTATCACAATCGAAGCAAATGGTACAAATATCCTTGCTTAACATGTTTTAACAGTCAAAAGTTAAGCTATTGGTTAGTCTATAGGTTGAAAACAACTTCTCAAGTGTTTAATAATCTGTGGTTCTATTTATTAAGCAAAATAATATGTATCAAGTATTTCACTATCATTGTTTTCAGTTTGTGCAATCCTCATGCTTATGGCTTTCAACTTATATCCCAATCAACTTAGAACTTTAAATCAAATCTCGATAAATCATTGCCATTATTTGGGATGCAATTCAT
>DIJY01000024.1 GCA_002421405.1 Caryophanales bacterium UBA5632
CTACTAACATCTTATCATTTCAAAAGTTAAAAAATCTGTTTCTCTTTTATAATATTACTATTAGCCAACAGAAAATGAAAATGTTGCTTCACAGGCGATTTCATCGCCGACCTTCGCAACCGCAGATCCAAATCCAAAACGACCACGCATGCGAGTAATTTCTACTTCTAATCTTAAGGTTTCTCCCGGTAATACTTTTCTTCTGAACTTCGCTTTTTCAATGCCAGTAAAAAATACTAATTTCCCAGCATAGGCAGGATCTGATAACAAAACGATCGCTCCCATTTGTGCGAGTGATTCTGTAATCAAGACACCCGGCATCACTGGAAAATCAGGAAAATGGCCTTTAAAGTAAAATTCATCTTCGCGAACATGTTTTAATCCGACACCCGTTTTTAAAGGAACGTATTCTAAGACTTCATCAACAAATAAAAACGGGTCACGGTGCGGAATAATTTGCTTGATTTGTTCTAAATTAAGTTTCATAGGACCTCCTCATATCTTTTAAATATTAAGGCGGCGTTTTGTCCTCCAAAACCAAGATTAACGTTCATTGCGTACTTTATATCTCTTTTTTTAGGAATATTCGGCGTATAATCCAAATCACAATCGGGATCTGGCGTTTTATAATTGATAGTTGGTGGAACAATTCCATGTCTCATTGCTTCAATACATACAATGGATTCAATTGCTCCGGTAGCGCCTAAGGCGTGACCGGTCATTGATTTAGTCGAACTAATTGAAACTTTTTTTGCATACTCACCAAAGGTTTTCTTAAACCCTAACGTCTCAATTTTATCATTCAGAGAAGTTGATGTTCCATGAGCATTGATATAACCAATCTCTTCCGGTAAAATATTCGCATCTTTTATCGCTAAACGCATACATACATTAATACCTTCGGCTGATTCATCTGGCGCAGTCATATGAAACGCATCCGATGTTGAACCATAGCCAACGATTTCAGCGATGATGGTCGCGCCTCTAGATATAGCGTGTTCATAGTCTTCTAATATCATAATTCCCGACCCTTCCGCAATGACAAACCCATTGCGGTTTAAATCAAATGGCATCGATGAATTTGAGGGTTCGTTATTCGGCGATAAGGCTCGCATCGAAGCAAACCCGCCAACCCCTAAGACATTAACCGGAGCTTCTGCTCCACCAGCAAAGGCGACATCAATATAGCCATCTCTGATATAACGAAATGCTTCACCTATTGAATTAGTTCCTGCAGAACAAGCTGTGACAACGGGTAAATTGGGTCCTTTTGCTTGAAAGCGAATGGAAATATGTCCCCCGATAAGATTGACTATCGAATTCGGAATAAAGAAGGGAGACATCCGGTCCATCCCTTTTAAACAAGCAATCGATGATTCTTCCCAAATGGTATTTAATCCACCAATGCCGGATGCGACAAACGTTCCAAAACGGTAGGGATCAACACTCTCTGGCGTTAATTTCGATTGATCGTATGCCTCTTGTGCGGCACATAACGCTAACTGAATGACGCGGTCGAGTTTTCTCGCTTCTCTTGGATTAATCACTTTCAAAGGATCAAAGTTTTTAATTTCACCCGCCATTTTGATTTTTGAGTTTTCCGTATCAAATAAGGTAATAAAATCAATCCCATTTTTACCGATTGCTAAAGCGTTCCAAGTTTCTTCAACGCTGTTTCCAACCGAAGTCAAAGCACCCATTCCCGTAATTACAACTCTTCTTTTCATATGCTCCTCCATTACATCACTATTCCGCCGTCAACTTCAAGCACATGTCCCGTAATATATCCCGCTTTTGGACTCGCTAGAAAAGCGACGCTTTGAGCAACTTCTAAAACGGATCCAAATCGTTTTAAAGGAATTCCTTGTTTCCATGATTCAACGGTTTCAAAAGGTAAATTAGCCGTCATTGCCGTTTCAATAAATCCAGGTGCTACTGCATTAACCGTCACGCCTCTTGAAGCAATTTCTCTGGCAAGCGCTTTTGTCAAACCAATGACACCGGCCTTTGCTGCACTATAATTCGTTTGTCCAGCATTGCCCATCACACCTGAAACGGAAGTAATATTTACAATTCTACCTTGATCGGCTTTTAATATATATTTTAAAGCGTGTTTGCACATGTTCCAAACACCCTTTAAATTCGTATTAATGACCTTATCAAACTGTTCTTCCGTCATGCGTAACATCAAGTTATCTGCGACAATTCCAGCGTTATTGACCAAGATATTCACTCCGCCAAATTGATCAATCGCGGCTTGAACAAGTTTTTTTGCATCCTCAAAATTGCCAACATCCGCTTGTACCGCAATTGCTTTTTGGCCCATTGCTTCAATTTCTTTGACTAAAGCAAGTGCCTTTTCAGCGCTAGTATTGTAGTTGATGACGATATCGCAACCTTGCGTTGCTAGTTCGAGTGAGATTGCTCTCCCAATTCCAATTGCGCCACCGGTCACAATGGCAATTCTATTCAATGAATCCATGAAATTCCAACCATCCTTTTACATTCTCCAGATCACTCACCGAATCAAGATTGATGGTGATTGCTTCTGGATTTATTTTTTTGACGAAAGCTGATAAAGTCGCTTTCGGTCCAATTTCAATAAAATGCGTAATGCCTTGATTCATCATGTTTTTGATGATTGCTTCAAATCGCACTGGCGAAACTAAATGCGCCGGTAAATAGTCAATGATTTCAGAAGTTTGATACGGAAGTCCAGTGACGTTGCTATAGAGGGGATAGAGGGGAGATTGCGCTTTATAGCCTGATAGCACCGCTTTTAGTCGTTCAGCCGCTAAAGACATGAGCGGTGAATGAAATGCACCAGAAACGTTTAAAATAACGGTACGCTTCGCTCCTGCAGTCTTGCATGCATCACATGCTGATAAGACTGCTTCTTTTTCACCGCTAATAACTAATTGACCCGGGCAGTTATAGTTGGCACAAACAACGGTGCCTATGTTTTTTGAAATCTCCTCACAAATCGATTCTATAACCTTTGTATCCAGTCCTAGAATCGCTGCCATTGAACCTGGTATTTTTGAAGAACAACTCTGCATCGCTTTCGCTCTTTCAAAAACCAACGACATGGTCTGTTGAAAATCAAAGACTTTAGCGACATGAAGGGCACTATATTCACCTAAACTAAATCCAGCAATGGCTTTCGGTACTATTTTTGTTTCACAAGCTAACACTTTGTAGGCAAGAATCGATTGAAGCACAATTGCGGGTTGAGCATAGAAGGTATCATTGATGCGATCATCCGTCGCTTCAATGATTTCCATCAGATTAAACCCGCCAATCAATGATATTTCATTCACATATTTGATTAAACGCGGATCATACTTCACCCAATCCAATCCGATATGTGGGTATTGATTTCCTTGTCCGGCAAAAAGAATTGCTAGCGAGCCCATCAGTTACATTACCTCAAGCGTATCTTTGAATTGATTAACACCATCAAATAATTCAGAAAAAACTTGTTTCATCGGTTTAATTGCTTTAATCAAACCAGAAATTTGTCCGGCCATGAAAGAACCGTTTTCTTTATCGCCATCAAAAACAGCTTTGCGCAAGGATCCTAATGTCAGTTTTTCAAGTTCTTCAAGCGTTGCGCCATCTTTTGACATCGCTAAATAATGATTGGCCATTGGATTTTTTAAAACTCGAACCGGCGCACCGGTTTGTCTTCCGGTCACAACCGTTGAAGTATCACGTGCATCAATAATCATTTGTTTGTAATTGTCATGAATTGGGCATTCGATGGTCGTTAGAATAATCGTTCCAACTTGAACGCCTTTTGCGCCTAACGCAAAAGCGGCTAACACCCCTCTTTGGTCTGCGATACCGCCCGCAGCGATGACAGGAATTTTGACACTGTCAACGATTTGAGGAACGAGTGCAAAAGTCGTTAATTCTCCAATATGGCCGCCTGATTCTGTTCCTTCGGCGATGACTGCGTCTGCGCCAGCTCTTTCGACTCTTTGAGCTAAAGCAACACTGGGAACCACGGGAATGACTTTAATCCCGGATTTCTTCCAATCTTCCATATAAATTCCAGGATTTCCAGCACCGGTTGTGACAACTGATACTTTTTCCTCGATGACAACTTTGGCAATTGCTGGGGCATGAGGACTCATTAACATGATATTGACGCCAAACGGTTTATCCGTCAATTCACGACATTTTCTAATTTCAGTTCTAACCCACTCGGCGTCATATCCGCCGGCACCAATTAGACCAAATCCGCCTGCGTTTGAAACGGCAGATGCTAAAATGGCATTTGCTATATTCGCCATGCCCCCTTGTATCAAAGGATATTTTGAATTCAATATTTCCGTAATGTTTTTCATCATTTCCTCCTAAAGGGTAATAATTGCGGAACCAAAGGTGAATCCACCGCCAAAACCGGTTAATAAAGCTCGTCTTTTTTGATTGGATGGATTTTTTTCTAAGTACTCATCCAAAGCGATGATAATCGATGCGGCGGATGTGTTGCCATAATCACGAATATTTAAGTAAAATTTATCCATCGGAATCTCCATCGACTTGGACACATATTGTATGATACGAATATTCGCTTGATGCGGAATAAAAATATCAATATCAGATTGTTTCAATTTCGCTAAAGATAAAATCTTTTGAATACTTTCCTCAACGACATTGACTGCAAAGGCATATACTTTTTTTCCGTCCATGGCAATGCGGTTATTTTTAACCGTTAAGACAAGATCTTTATCAGGATAGGATGCATTATAGAAACAAGCTGATTCATCGCCTCGTTCAATAATCATTGCGCCGGCTCCGTCGCCAAATAAAACGCACGTGTTTCGATCGGTGTAATCAACGAGTTTCGTCAATGTTTCAGCACCGATGACCAACGCTGCTTTAAACTTGTTGGTTTGGATCAGCGTTGAAGCGATTTCTAATGCATAGATAAAGCCAGTACATGCGGCATTAATATCAAATGCCATGATGTGTTTATGAGATAATCCGATTTTTCCTTGAATAAAATTCGATGTTGAAGGGGTTTGTTGATCCCCTGAAATCGTCGCTGTGATAATTAAATCGATATTGTTAATATCGTATCCAATTTTTTGAATCGCTGCTAAAGCAGCGTTCGCTGCCATATCGCTCGTGGTCTCAAATTCAGCGACATGGCGATGAATGATCCCCGTTCTTGTTTCTATCCATTCTGAGGTTGTATCGACGATTTTTTCTAAATCCGAGTTTGATAAGATTTTTTTGGGAAGATATCTCCCTGTCGATACGACTTTGATTAATGTATTCAATCTAGTAATCTCCTTAATCTATATGATATTGGCCTAATTTTCTAAATTTTAAATACCGATTTTCAAGTAGTTTTTCTTTTGGAACTTGCGTAAGTCGATTCAATTCCAATTCTAAGTGGTTTTTTAAGTGCGTGAACCCAGCATGAAAAGAAATATGAAGTCCGCCCTCTTCCATTAAAACGGTATCGATGACTTCGAGTTGAAACAAATCCGCTGCTGTTAGTTTCATCAGAGAAGCGACTTCAGCGGCTTTACTAGCATCTTTGAATAAAATAGATGCAAAGCCTTCCGGTGAGAGAATTGAATAGATGCTGTTTTCAAACATCGCAACACTGTCGCCAACGCCAATGCCTAAAGCGCCGCCACTCCCGCCTTCACTTAATACAATCGCAATAATGGGCACTTTAATTCGGCTCATTTCGCGTAAGTTTACAGCAATGGCTCCTGCTTGACCTCGTTCTTCAGCGCCAATACCAGGGTATGCCCCAGGGGTATCGATGATACATAGAATAGGGCGGTTAAATTTTTCAGCTTGTTTCATGAGTCTTAATGCTTTTCGGTATCCCT
>DIJY01000089.1:0-2031 GCA_002421405.1 Caryophanales bacterium UBA5632
CCGCAACCGCAATCGTATTGAGATTAGAAATCACGCTGATTAAAATACAACCTCTTGATGCACTTCTCATCACAACACTTAATAAATCGCCAGCGTAGACATTCTGATAGGGATGATCCATGGTTGAAGCATCGCTCATCAATTGATAGTTTTTTGATAAAACATCGCTAATGGTCATCGTAACTGTCCTCCGTCATGAAAAACTTAAGTTTCAAAACAGTTCCGTTCGCGTCTGATAGTAAAGCCATCTCATCCGCAGAATTCTTGATGTTGATTAACCCCATGCCCGCACCAAAGCCGTTGAGTCTTGATTCGTCATTGGCGGTTGTATATCCGGGTGTCATTGCGAGGTTGATATCAAGAATACCAGGACCGATATCAATAAACTGTAAATAGACAACCTGGTTTTCGATTCTAAAATCACCGTAACCGCCAAGACTGTGAATGACGATATTGATTTCAGCTTCGTAACAAGCAACGCTAACGCGTTTGATAAAATCAAAATTAAATTTAAGTTGTTTTAATGTCCGCTTGATATCAGAAGACATGGATCCGGCTTTATCAAAATCAAAAGGTTTGATTTCATAATGCTTATATACGGTATTCATTTCTTCGCAGTAATGCCTTTGATTCCTTTGGCATAAAGCGCTCCACTCAAATTAAACATCGTTAAATCGGTGCCAATTAAAATGATTGAAGATTCGTTCGCCACTTCAATGACTTGATTGGCGGGAATTTTACCTCTGACTAAAATGACGACTGAGATATCAAGCATTTCTGCGGTTCGAATCGATTGATTGGTGGTTAGTCCGGTAATTAAAGTCGCATTCTTTAACATTTTTTCATCTTGAACGGTATTCATAATCATCAGTGCATCACTCATAAGGTCAGAACAAAACCCAAATATAATATCTTTATCGGGTTCATAGATCTCAGGCGTGTAAACTGTACAATTATATTCTTTTACAATCTCAGAAAGCTTCATGAAGCGTTCCTCAAAGCGGCGACGATTTCTTTCGCTTTTTGAACCGTTGAATTCCCGTAAACTTGATTGTTCACGGTAATGACGGGCGCAAGACCACACGCGCCAATGCAACGCGTTGCTTGTAAGGTGAATTTTCCGTCTTCCGACGTTTCACCCGCTTTTAACTTTAATTCATCGCTAAACGAATCTAATAGCCCTTGAGAACCTCTGACGTAACAAGCGGTTCCTAAGCAAACGTTAATGACGTTTAAGCCTTTGGGTTCAACAGAAAATTGGCCGTAGAAGGTTACGACACCGTTGATTTTAGCAATACTTTCATTTAATCCTTCCGCAATAATCTTTTGGATTTCGATGGGAATGCATCCAAATATTGATTGTGCGTCGTGCAGAGTAGGCATCAATGGACCCGGTTTTAGTTTGTTTTTTTCCATTGAAGCTGACAGTTTGGCAAGTTTCTCATCAGTAATCTGAATTTTTATGCCCACAGTAATAGTGATTCTCCTTTCATGTATTTTAAGCACCTTCATTATATCACGATTTTAAATAAAAAAAAGCGTATAAAAACGCTTTCTTTCTATGAAAACGGTGTTATCTTTTTTTGTATATCACAAACCAGACAACATTCGAAATTACTGTGAGTAATAAGATGCCACCACCGGCTAAGTACTGCCAATATTGAAGCATGAACTTTTGTTCACCTTGTTCTTCGTTGAATTCAATGTCTGGGACCTCATGATAATAGTCTGCGCCTTTCTCTCTGACAATGACTTCAAGCGTTTTTGTGAGTTCGGATTCACCTGATTCATTCCTAAAATCGAGCGATATATGATAGACTCCTTTTTGGGTTGACCGCGATGTATAGGAGTCAAAGATGACAAATACTTGGTAATTTGTATCTGAATTAAGTTCTCCCGAACTGATTAATAATTGCGTAAAATCGGATATTCCTAAAATCGTGTCATTATAGATCATGATGACAGAGGTATCTAAATACACGACGGGTCCAATGACATCAGTCACCTGAACACTGATTGTTTTTTCTTTGA
>DIJY01000089.1:2050-8650 GCA_002421405.1 Caryophanales bacterium UBA5632
CGTATATAAATCCGTTTTAACCGTGATCGATGCCGTTAAGTTCAAATCATAATCATCCATGACTGTTTGTGAAGCGATGACATCTTGGAGGGTTAAAATAGCATTATACCCAATCACAAATGATTCAGGGCCCGTAAAGATTGGTGAAACCTCATCGATGACTTCGACTTCGACGAGATAATATGATGTATTTCCGCTTGAGTCCGTGACTTTAAAAGATAATTCATAAAAACCCAACGTAAATGGATTGGAAGAATAGTTTTCTTCAACCAACACAATACTATTTGATATATCGCCGTCAACGTTATCTGAAGCACTTAAATTATTTATAATGGTTTCTATGGTCGTTGTATTCGGATAACTCAATACGAGAGAGTTGATTCCCGTTATCAAGGGCTTTGTAACATCGACGACTTTGATTAAAATACTAAAATTCGTTATATTTCCGCTCGAATCAGAAACAGAGTATCCAACTAAATATTCGCCCACTTGATTCATATGAGCGGTATACGTATCGTTCGTTACAACAATACTCGATGATAAGTCGCCTTCTATTGCATCATAAGCGGATAGGCCAGAAGTAATCTCTGCTAAGGTGAATGGATCATCGACATTGACAATCACAACGCCTGAACCGTTATAATAAGGGCCGTTAATGTCGATAAGATTCCCAATCACAAACGCTTCATAGCTGGTGAAAGATGAGCCTTCTTCTAAGATGAGCCCCGCAACATTATGAGTTAATAGATAATTGTTATTGTCAGAGATTGAAATGGCGATGTAATTGACATTCGCCGGGGATAAGAAAGTAAAGGATCCGTAATATGGTTCGTTCGATTGAGCAATCATATTCCCCATGCCATAGGTGATGGCGTCAATTTCATTCTCATTTTCATAAAAAGTGATGGTCCAAGAAATTTCACCCGGGTCATATAATTCCCTAGGAAAAGATAACGTGTAATACGTATGAGCTTTAATCGCAAATGCCTCATCACTGGATAAATATCCATTCAAATATGAGAAATTATCCGTCGATAAATAGTTCTTTCCTCCTGGCAAATAATGGGGTGAGTAAGTATCCGCTGATACGGATTCAATCAAGGGTATTGCACATAAAAGCAATGCTAAAACAAATATAATTTTCTTCAAAAAAAATCATCTCCTTTGCATAAATAATACATCGGAGATGATTTCATTCTTTTTATATTTATTGAATTATATTTTTTTATCTTTTTCTAATTCCTTTTCAATCTTTTTCGTTAATTGGCTGGCTAAGTTCACAAAATCGCTTGGTAATAACATGATGGTCGTCGTATTGTTCTCAGCCCCAACTTCAGTAATCATTTGCATCCGACGAAGTTCAAGTCCTGCGGGACTCTTCGCAATCGCTTCGGCGGCTTCAGCCAATTTCTGACTTGCTTCAGCTTCGCCTTCGGCTTTGATGATTCTCGCTCTTTTTTCACGCGTGGCTTCGGCTTCTTTAGCCATCGCTCTTTGCATCGCAATTGGAATTTCGACGTCTTTCATTTCAACCATTTGAACATCGAGACCCCATGGGTCTGTAATCTTATCAACTATTTCTTTTAATTGCAGGTTAATCTTATCACGATCATTTAAAACTTCATCTAAATTATTTTGACCAATGACATTTCTTAACGTTGTCAAAGCGATTTGATAAATCGCAGATTGATAATTCGCTACTTCAAGAACCGCTTTTTTGGGATCTGATATCCGGTAATACAATACCGCGTTGACTTTAATTGTAACACTGTCTCGCGTGACGGTATCTTGAGCCGCAACATCGACTGTGTTCACACGGATGTCAACTTTTTCAACTCTAGTGATGAATGGCCAAGACCAAAATAGTCCCGGTCCTTTAATGCCTTTGTATCTTCCTAAGATAAAAATTAAGCAACGTTCATATTCTCTCGCAATTCGAAAACCAAAAAAACTCATCGATTTACCTCCACTAAATTTAGTTTTTTTACTTCAATAGCGAAATTACATTTGTATCTATTTAAAATTATATCACAGACGAAATTAAGTGGCGATAAAAAAACAGCTATTTCTCTTTCTAATATTAATTCTCACTTTCATTTAACTCTTTTAATCTTCGATAAAATGTTCTTTTAGAACTTAAACCGCTTCGCTTAACGGCTTCATCAATGGTAATAACTCCACTCAAATACTGTTTTCGAATTTCATTTAATACAACAAATGATACTGTTTGTTTTTGCCTACCACGATTTCCCTTGCTTTTCTTATCATAATAAATCGATACCTTGTTATATAAATAGATATAATTTTTGATTATATCTGTACGATTCTTATCATTAACTTCCAAATCACCAATAACCATAGTAACTCTCGTGCCAAGTTTTTTAAGTGTGAAAGAAATGGTCTTGTAAATATCGTTCGTTGAAATTTCTTTATCAATGATTTTATCGTAGAAGGCATCACTTTTTAGAGATAAACGATCACCACCATAGACCTTATTCGAGTCCAAGATCATCAAAAATGGTTGGTAGTAATCAAGATTATATTCTTTTAATTCTTCTTGCAAATTAACTCTATTTTTGGGCATAACTCTTTCACTGATAAATACTGGAGTCAAATTTGATCGATAATATTCTTTTTCTCTTAAACTTAAATCAATGCCAGGTATATCTAACGTAGGGAAAACATCTAGCACATCATAATAAGGTTCAAAAATATATTGAAATGTTTCATTATCAAATAACTCATATGAAATTTTGGCTATTTTCATATAAACATCGTCATGATATTTATAAGAAATATATCCAAAATTATGGTATATTAATTTATTTCCAGTTATCTTCTTGGCGTGTTCATTCATGCTTTTTCACCAACCAATTTATAATATGACGATTCAATGATTTGTTCAAAACGGAATTTTAAGACGAACTTGTAAAAGGTTTTTTGTAAATCGGATAACCCCTCTTCGTCATCAATGAATTTGTATATCTTTCCCATATCAATTTTGTGGTATATACGGATTAAGGCTTTATTGCAATTCTCGAATTCAAGGCTATTAATGACATCGTAGTATGAACTTTTTTTGCGATTCAGTCTTATTTGAGATGTAGGATACTTATAAGTCATATCTTTTAGAGTATCCTCATTTGTCAATGCATCATTCATAAGTTTATCCGTATTTCTTCTTGGAAAAAGCGATGATCCATTATCAAATATCGGCGCCATTCGATAAGTATTATCATTTTTTATAAATCCCCAGTTCGAACCATGTCTATCAAAGTTTCCTATTAAAGCATCGATTAAATACATATTCCAAAATTTCTCAATTGTTTCTGGTACGTTTGTTATTTTAATATTTTCTTGTAGCATTAATGTAATATCATCGTATGAATAACTATATACTTCTTTGTCTCTTTCTAAAGATGATTCACCGACACTATTGAAGGGTGTAAATACTTCTTGAGTAGTATTAAAGTCTTTACAAAGCACAATAGCTCTGCCTTGATAAATACCTAAAACAGTCAATTGCGCTTCTTCTCCGATTAAATTGAAGATACTTGAACCTAAATGCTCAGAAATGTGATTGTTAAGGAATCCCGTTTCGGAATTTTTCTGAAATTTAACAATGAAATATTGGTTATCAATTGTAATTCCAAATTTCTCTTCCGAACCAGTATAAACACGTTCATTCTTTTGATAAAAAGAGTAGTCTTTCAATCGTGACACCTCCGTTGGTCATTTATGTCAATCGCATTATATCATGTATATTCCGATGTGTCAACACTGTTAAATGTTTTTGGCACATAATTATAAGCAACAAAAATAAGAAAAAAAGCGTTTTTACCATTTTGGTGGTATTTTCGCTTCTTTTAGTATTATATTAATGAACCATCTCTCATTTTATCAACGAAATCAATGAATCTGTATTTCTATTTTGTGCAAATGATAAGAATCAATTATTCTTCGATTTAAGCAAATCGAAAAAATTGACAATATTCCCGGGAACAACGTAATTGTTATTTCTTTCAGGTAATGTCTCAGGAACATATATTGCTTTGAAAATAGCATTCATCAACATTGCTTTAGGTGGTTCTGTGTATCTTACGCCTTGAAACTCCCAGTCGCGACAATCAATATCGCTGCCACATAAATCACCACAGTCTTTGCAATTCGATTCTAGGGTTTTTGAAATGACATCTTTTCCATTGACTCGAATGGTTGGTGAAGATTCAAATTCATATTTGATTGCATCTTCAAGTGACTTGATATGAATCTTGTTGAGGACAACTTCATAATTAGCAGAGAGTAATACATCTTTGATTTCTTCAAGTGAGGCTTCAAGCGTCGATTCGGTTGATTGACATCTTGAACATACGGATAAATCAAGATAGAGAAAATCAATCATTAATGACTCAACACTGCGTCCACAGCCGCAACCACATTCAGTTTCTTTTGACTCGTCCATTATCGGTTGAATTGATTTTGATTCATTACAACCGCAGTTGCCTTCGCAACATTTTTGTTCATTAAGTCCTAAAATGATTTTTTCTGTCATATCTTATCCTCGCCTAATTTGTAGAAATAATGTTCAATTAATTTAATAAAAAGCATCTTATTCTAAAACGAAATCACAATTCTATGATTCAAACCTTTTTATTGACTTGCTTCATTAATAAATTGGATGATTTGATCTACCGACGGAACTCTACCAATTGACTTAATGACGCCATTCACAACTAAAGCCGGTGTACTCATAATGTTGTATACCATGATCTCTTCAATCTTTTCAATTTTAATTACTGTAATATCCGTTCGATTCAATGTCGCAACCGCTCTTTTTACTTGTGATTCAGTCACTTTACATTTCGAACATCCTGGTCCTAAGATTTTTACTTCTACCATCTTAAATCACTTCCGTTTTTAAGGTTGATTTGGGAAACCAGTGTTGCGTCTTATTCGCAATCTTCACTAAGATAAGCATAACCGGTACTTCCGTTAAAACGCCCACGATGGTTGCTAAAGCAACGCCAGGGTTCAGCGGAAACAATGCTATTGCGACCGCTACCGCAAGTTCAAAGAAGTTAGAAGCTCCAATCATCCCAGCAGGCGCAGCGATGTCATAGGGCAATTTAAGCGCTTTAGCGGCACCATATGCAATAAAGAAGATTAAGAAGGTTTGAATGATGAGAGGAATTGCGATTAATAGAATATGCAGTGGGTTACTTAAAATCAATTCACTTTGTAATGAAAAGATTAAGATGAGGGTTAATAAGAGTCCACTGATGGTCACTTTACTGAATTTAGGAATAAACTTGGTATTGTAGTATTCTAAGCCTTTGTTCTTAACTAAATAATATCTGGTGAGTGATGCCGCAGCGAGCGGGATCACCACAAAGAGGAATACCGATAAGAATAAAGTCGCCCATGGAACAATAATGCCAGTGACTCCAAGCAATAGTCCTACGATGGGTGCGAATAAAACAAGAATAATTAAATCATTGGTCGCAACTTGTACTAACGTATAAGCTGGGTTCCCTTTGGTTAATCCACTCCAAACAAAGACCATTGCCGTACAAGGGGCTGCGCCTAATAATACCGCTCCCGCTAAATAGTCATTTGCTAAGTTAAGGGGAATAATTGATTTAAATAAAACCATGAAGAAGAAATATGCAATTCCAAACATGGTAAAGGGTTTGATGAGCCAATTGGTGACCCAAGTGACGAATAGTCCCTTTGGATTCTTCCCAACGTTTTTAATGGATGTAAAATCAATCTTTAGCATCATGGGATAAATCATTAACCAAATTAAGATACCAATAGGAATATTTACAGAAGCAACTTCAAATTGATTGAGGAACTCGGGAATAGCTGGTAAGAAATAACCTAATGAAACACCAATGGCCATGCATATTAACACGAAAAGCGTTAAATACTTCTCAAAGAATCCAATTTTCATAAGCAATCATTCCTATTGATTGGCTACTATAAGTTTCTTAACTTCTTCACTGTTAGGGACTCTTCCATAAGAAGCAATCTTACCATCAATCATTAATCCTGGAGTTCTAAGCAATCCAGCATTAGCAATTTCCATATAGTCTGTTACATAAAGAACCGTTGCGTCTAGTTGTAATTCCTTACAAGCGACTTGAACGTTTTCATAGAGTTTCTTACAATTGGAACAACCGGATCCTAATACTTTAATTGTCATGATTTTCTTTCTCCTTTATATGTTTTGAGCAAAACATGCTCTTGTCATCTTCTCTTTGATATTCGGGTTGTAAGGTGACGTGCGAAATATCGTACGTGTCTTTTAAATAACACTCGATTTCGCAACAAATTTCATCAACCTTTGATAATGGTAAATCATCTAAGTCGATATGAGCTTCAAAGAAGGTGGAATGTTCATCATTCATCCAAGCATGGAAATGATGAACATTTTTGACGTTCTTAAATTTCTCAATATCGATTTTAATTTGATCGTAATCTAAATCAGGAGAGGCTTGCATGAGAATGGCCACTGTATCTTTGATGACGTGCCACGCTTCTCTCATGATATAGAGTGCAATCATAATAGTGATAATCGGATCAATCCAAGTAATGTTC
>DIJY01000089.1:8686-10686 GCA_002421405.1 Caryophanales bacterium UBA5632
ACTGAGTAAATGCAAGTAACTCGCTTTAATGTTTAAACTTTCTTTTGAATCCTTTTTAAGAAAGAGTACTGATAATAAATTAGCGACTAATCCAATAACTGCGACGATGATAAGTAATTTACCATCGATGACTTCAGGGGTAAAGAACCGGCGAATACCTTCGTAGATTAATATCCCTGAAAGAATCAATAAAACACCTGAGTTAATAAAAGCAGATAAGATTTCAGCTCGTTTATAACCATAAGTTTTTTTTGCATTATTCGGTCGTCTTGCAACCTTATTCGCAACATAAGACATTGCAATGGCTAAAGTATCGCTTAAATTGTGCATTGCATCCGATAAGAGAGCTAAAGATCCTGATAGGATTCCACCGATAACTTCGGTGATTGTAATGGTCGCATTCAGTAATGTAACCCAAAAAATCTTTTTACCTGATAAGTTTGAAGTATCATGAAGGTGGTGATGATGTGATTCTATATGTTTCTCCATATATTCACGCTTTCTTTACATTAATAGATGCCCAAAGGCATTGAATAAATAGCCCATGATAATAATACCAACGGTCACAATCCCGACAAACATGATAAGTAACTTCGTTTTAATGACTTTCTTAATCATGATGATTGAAGGAAGTGATAAAGCAGTGACTGACATCATGAAGGCTAATACCGTGCCAATCCCGACGCCTTTTAGAACTAAGGCTTCCGCGATGGGTAAAGTCCCAAATATATCGGCATACATCGGAATACCGATGAGTGTTGCGATGATGACTGAGAACGGATTATTCGCTCCTAATACAGCTTCAACCCATGATTGAGGGATAAATCCATGAATGATGGCGCCAATACCAACGCCAATAAAGATGTATAACCATACTTTTTTAATAATTTCTTTGACTTGTTCGATTGAATAACGAATTCGATCTTTTCGCGTCATTTTATATTCTTCAATCGTATCATAATCAATTTCAGGAACGTTTTCTTGTTTCGCGGTGACAAATTCTTCAACGTATTTTTCCATTTTAAAGACACTAATGAGGGTTCCACCAAGGACAGCGATGATTAACCCAACGATGACATAGGCCAAAGCAATTTGCCAATTAAAGATGGTTGCGAGCAATAACACCGATGCTAAGTCAACTAAAGGCGAAGAGATTAAAAAAGAGAAGGTAACACCAATGGGAAGTCCTGCTTTCGTGAATCCGATGAAAATCGGAATGGACGAGCAGGAACAAAACGGTGTAACGGTTCCTAACAGCGCGCCTATGATATTGGCCCAAATACCTTTAAACTTGCTTAAGATCTTTCTTGTTCTTTCGGGTGAAAAGAATGATTGAATATAAGAGGCTAAAAAGATTAAGAAAGATAAAAGAATAAAGATCTTAATGACATCATAAAAAAAGAATGATAAAGCTTTAAAGAGCAATCCTTCGGTATCAAGTTTAATTAAATCACGAAAAATCCAATTGATAAAGTCTTGAAGCCATACCATCTTTAAGAAAGCATCATTCATCCAGCTAAATACTTGTTTTACCATTGACAAGATGCCTCCGTATTCTTTAAGTCGGTCAAAAATTGAATTAATTGATCAATCTTTGTCTTGTCGACATAGTGCTTTTTCCAATTACCATCTTTTTTAGCAGTTGTAAAACCGACTTCAGTTAAGAGTCTTAAATGATAGGATAAAGTCGGTTGCGAAATCGGCAGTTTATCAATCAAGGTACAACCGCAGGTTTCACCTTGGATTAACAACTCTAAAATCTTTAAACGATTTTCATCACTTAAAGCTTTAAATAATAAAGCATTTTCTTCAAACATAAAGCACCTCACAATATAGATAAATATCAATATAGATAACCGTCTATATTATATTCTACAAAATCCAAATAGTCAATCAATGTTAAGAACAAAAGTAATTTTCACAAATTACTCATTTAAAACGAAAACATTAAAACAAGAATGTCCGTTTAGGCGTGTTCCAACCTCTAGACCCTATCCATA